>CAZIXH010000377.1:0-3247 GCA_964543055.1 uncultured bacterium | reverse complement strand
CCCCTGCTCCCCCTTACCGCCCCTACAGTTTGCAAAGTGTTCAAGTAAAGGTGGTACAGATATGCGAAGAGCGCTCTAGGGCACACAGCGAAGCGCTCGGCTGCGGCCTTGCGGCGGCACCACCACCTGGTACTCTGCCTGCAAATCCACCACCCGACCCGAAAGTTTGATCAGGACTAGCGTTTCACGATCCCGCGCCCTTTCCCAGTTGGGCAGGCTGCTGGCATAGCTGGCCGATTCATTGGGCAGCAGCAAGCGAATACGTCCGTTCTGTACGGCCCCCACGTGAAAAGCTGCCGGTTTGGCGAAGTCGGGGATTTTGTCGTAGGGTGCTTTGAGGTTGGCCTCGGCCCAGACCCGGCTGGCCGCCACATAGACGGTTCCGGCGGGGTCGCTTACCCGCAACTCGTGCACGCAGCGCCGGGCTTTGGGGTCTTCATCGAGGAGTTTGGCCAGGTAGGGGGGCGCATCGCTCCGGTCAATCAGCGCCTTGCGCGCCAGGTACATATAGCCAAGGTAGGGGTTGACCGGATTGCGAGCAGTGCCCAGCTTGAAAACCGTGGGCCCAATGGTAATCACAGGGTTGGCCCAGCCCTCTACCCGAACCGGCGTAAGGATGCCCAGGTCCACCTGGGCCAGGTTGATGAACAGGTCGTCGAAAACCGCATAGGAGATGTCGTTCTGGCTGACCATTCGAAGGTACAGGCCGTTTGCGGTCTGGGGAAACTTGACCTCGAGCAGGTAGCGCCCCAGGATGCCGGTCTCGTTAAAACGCACCCCTTTGGGCTCGAGGAGGCTCCGCAACTCACTCACCCGCAACAGCGCGGGTTGCTGCACCCCCCCAACCGCCCAGGGCACCGAGCCCACACCATCCTGTGCCAGAGTCCAGGCCAACCCCATCGCTCCTACCCAGGCTATACTTTTTTTCATCCCTTGCCCCCTGTGGCCAGGTCGTCCCTGGTAAGCGGTTCTATGATCAAAGACCTTCCCGTTGCCTTGTTTCTGTCCTAACTGACCTGAGCAGGTCAGGTATGCGGGCTTTTGTCTTTCGGCTTTGGGCCTTAAGCCACCACGAATGGCCCAGGACAACGCCAGCCCTACCCTAAACTTCAATCGGTCGGCCCCACTCCCCCAAAAAAGCCGCCTTGCCGCGTTCGCGCAGGGCCTGACCCAGGCTTTGCAGTTTGTCCACTTCGCCATGTACCAGGGCTATACGCTTCTCGCTATCCAGCCAGTCCAGCAGTTCATCGCGGCCCGCATGGCCCGAGAAGCCCCCCAGGGTATGGGTTTTGGCCCGCACCCGCACGGTCTCGCCGAACATCCGCACCGTCTCGGCGTTGTGGATGAGCAGCTCGCCCAGGCCACCCCTCGGCTGGTAGCCGGTAATGATGACCGCATTTTTCGCATCGGGCAGGCCGTGTCGCAGGTGGTGCAGGATGCGCCCGCCCGAGAGCATCCCGTTGCCGGCAATGATAATGAGCGGTCCTTTCATCAAGTTGAGGGCCTTGGACTCCTCCACACCCTGGGTGTAGTCGAGGCGTTTGGGCCGGAATGGGTCGAGCCCGTGCGAATAGATGTGCTGCACTTCGGTGCTGAAGAAGTCCTGCACTTTGGGGTAGATCTCGCTGATTTTGGAAGCCATGGGCGAGTCCACAAACACCGGAACGATGGGAATGGCCTCCCGCTGCTCGAGCTCGCGGATATAAAACAGAATCTCCTGGGTGCGCTCGAGGGCAAAAGACGGAATGAACACCTTGCCCTCCTGGCTCAGCACTTCATTCAAAATGTCGGCGAATTCCTCGAGGGTGGCGGCAAAAGGGCGGTGGGAGCGGTCACCATAGGTGCCTTCGCAGAGCACCAGGTCGGCCTGAGCGGGATAATCGGGGTCGGTGAGCACATCCTTGCGCCGGTGTCCCAGGTCGCCGCTGAAAATCAGGGTCTTGCCGTTCGCCTCGAGCTGCACAAAGGCACTTCCCGGCAGGTGACCCGCATCCCGCAGACGGAATCGGAAGGGCCCCAGGCTCTGGGTTTGATAGAAAGCCACCTCTTCCAGGCGGTCATAAAGCTCCGCCAGGTCCTTTTCATCCCAGGGCAGGGGGGGCGCTTCGCGACCTTTGCGCTCCAGACGCTCGCGCTCTTCCTGCATTAGCTTGAGTGAATCCTCCAGGATTACCGGCAGAATCAGCCGGGTGGGCTCGGTCACGTACACCCGGCCCGAATAGCCCTGCCGTATCAGCGAGGGCAAGCGCCCGATGTGGTCATTGTGCGCGTGGGAAATCAGCACTGCGTCAATGCTTCGGGGGTCAAAGCCAAAAGGCTCCTCATTACGCTCCTCGTCGGCCCCCTGGTAGGCGCCACAATCGAGCAACAATCTGAAATCCTGATGTTCCACCAGATGACAGCTACCGGTTACGGTCTGGGCTGCGCCAAAGGGAGTTATTTGCATGGACGTACTGTACCAGACCCGTTATAGCCAGGTTGCAAACCCCAAAGGGGCGATGCTTTTGCCTTTCTTACGGCCTTTATTCGGCTTGACAGCCCCTTGCGTGTGGTGTAACCTTACGACTTGGACGAGGTTCGACCCCTTTGTCCACAGCGAGCCATCGGAAGGACAACAAGCCGGGCCACCCTAGCTCAACTGGTAGAGCACCCGACTTGTAATCGGAAGGTTGTCGGTTCAATTCCGATGGGTGGCTCCACAAGGGTAGGTGGCCGAGTGGTTAAAGGCGACAGACTGTAAATCTGTTCTCTTCGGAGTACGGCGGTTCGAATCCGCCCCTGCCCACCAAAGCGCCCCAGAGGCGCACTTAACGCGGGAATAGCTCAGTCGGTAGAGCATCTGCTTCCCAAGCAGAGGGTCGCGAGTTCGAGTCTCGTTTCCCGCTCCAGAAGCGCTACGTGCGCGAACACCTCAGGTGCTCGGGTAGCTCAGCTGGTAGAGCACACCCTTGGTAAGGGTGAGGTCGTCGGTTCAAGCCCGATCCCGAGCTCCAAACCCACACCGCCCGTCCACCGCTGCGGGCGGTGTGTTCCTGAAAAGGGAATACCTTAGCGGAAGCCAAAGGAGGCAACACGAATGGCGAAAGGCGTATTTGAGCGCACCAAGCCCCACGTAAACGTGGGGACGATCGGACACGTAGACCACGGGAAGACCACCCTGACGGCTGCGATTACCTTTGTAGCGGCGGCGGCCAACCCCAATGTGGAGGTGCAGGCCTACGATCAGATCGACAAGGCCCCTGAAGAG
>CAZIXH010000376.1:0-16531 GCA_964543055.1 uncultured bacterium | reverse complement strand
GGGCGGGTGTGAAGCATGTTTTCGGGCAGGCGCTCGAGCATGGCCAGCACCGTGTAGGTGAGCCCTCGAGAGAGCCAGGCCTCGCCCCGGCTCATCACCAGGTCGGCTGCGTGGCCCAGACGCCCAGCCTCGAGCAAATACCCTGCGGCCAGCACATCCTCCCCTCGCTGCAGGGCGGTATCGGCGGCCCTGGACAACAGGTTTCGCACCTCGCCCGGTTCCAGCAAGGTCAAAAGGGCCTGCCGCACCAGGGGGTGAAAGCGAATGCGCCCGCCCACTTTTTCCAGCAGTAGGTCGGCTGCGTAGCGCTCCAGCACCTCCAGGTCGCCAATCCAGCGGGCCTCCTCTGCCCCCAGCTCCCCCAGCACACTGGCCCTAGCGGCAAGCTGCTGCACCCCCTCTGGCAGCGCGGGCAGCAGAATGGCCAGCAGTCCTTCGGGGTCGGGATGGGCATAGAAGGCCTGTTCCGGCTTGGCGCCCCGCTGCATGGCCCGCAGCAACAAACGCAGCCCCAGGGGCCAGCCACGCACCAGGCTGTGGGCCTGCTCCACCTCAAAAGCGGGCAGCTCGGGGGCAATGGCTTTGGCGAGAAGCAATGCCTCCTCGGCATCGAATGCCAGCTCGCGCTCATCCAGTACCCGCCCCAGCACCTCCCAGGGGGCGGCCCGGCGGGTGAGTATGGCCACGCGCAGCCCCGGAAGCTGGGTCAGGGTTCGCAGCAAGGCCACGGTCTCGCGGCTGGCGGCCCGCTGGGCCTCGTCCAGCACCAGCAGGTGGGGTGGCAGACCGCCCAGGGCCTCGAGGAACGCCTCGCCCGCACTGGCCCATGCCCCACGCTCGAGCGCAAGACGTGTCTCGCGCAATGCATCTTGTGTAAACCCACCGCTCCGGGCAGGCTCGCGCCTACCGGCCTCGAGCGTAAGACGAGGCATCCCCAGGGGTGCTTGATTCCACGTGAAATTTCCAGCAGGCTCGCGCCTACCGGCCTCGAGCGTAAGACGAGGCATCCCCAGTGGTGCCTGATTCCACGTGAAATTTCCAGCAGGCTCGCGCCTACCTGCCTCGAGCGTGGCCTGTACGGCATCAGACCGCTCAAACATCCACTGGCTGTAGGCTTCCACCAGGTGCCAGCCCAACACCACTGGGTCTGAGCAGTCTGCTCCCAGGGTGAGCCAGACCCCCGGCCAGCCGGCCAACAAGGTGGACTTCCCGTACCCAGCCCCCGCCGCCAGCACCAGCACGGGGCTCTTGGCAAAACCCTGGTTCAGCACCTCATACAAACGCTGCCGATCCACCTCCCGAGCCGTGCGGGGGGGCAGCAAGCGGCTTTTGGGCACACGGTAGGGCATGGAACTTCAGTTTACCCGCCCAGGCCAGATGCTGGATTTGAGGCTGGGTTTCTTCCCCGCTCATCCGCTAGGTGCCTCCCGCCTATGTTTTGGATAATGGCATGATCGAAAATCATACCGGTATTGCGCCCAGAGCATGATTTTGCACAGCCTGGATGCATCTCCAGGTATCTCCACGATAGAAACGTTATGGGTAGGGAAAGGGTGATTCACGAGGCTGCGCCGCTACAAACCCCAGAATTCGCACTTCCGTTGAGCAGCATGATATTTCTATTGCGGGCGAACTTATACCAAATCTGCCCAGAAGTGACCCAAAAGCGATAGACAAGTCCCTCGGACGCGCCCCCTGGCGCGGCAAGGGAGGGGCGCGTTTGGGGCCGCTCACGCGCAGAGTTGGTATTAGACCTTATACGGGCGCAACTTAATCCTCGAGGCCACTCTCAACCAAGCCAGGTGTCAGTACATTTTCAGCAGATAGCTTTGCAGCGGTGGGCAATGTGTCCCTTGGGAAAAGCCCAGATTTGAGCTAGGTTCTTTGCTAGGAGGCCATCATGCCACAAGTCATCACGGTAGACGGGAATGAGGCCGTTGCCAGAATCGCCTACAAGCTCAACGAGGTCATTGCCATCTACCCCATCACCCCATCCTCCCCCATGGGCGAGTTTGCCGACCAGTGGAGCGCTCTAGGCCAGAAAAACCTCTGGGGCACGGTACCTCTGGTACAGGAGATGCAGTCTGAAGGGGGCGCTGCCGGGGCCGTTCACGGAGCCTTGCAAACCGGGGCGCTCACCACTACCTTCACGGCCAGCCAGGGCCTGCTGCTGATGATCCCCAACATGTACAAGATTGCGGGCGAACTCACCAGCACGGTCTTTCACATTGCGGCTCGCTCGATTGCGGCCCAGGGGCTTTCCATCTTTGGCGACCACTCGGACGTCATGGCCACCCGGGCTACCGGCTGGGCCATGCTGATTGCAGGTTCGGTACAGGAGGCCCAGGACTTTGCCCTCGTGGCCCAGGCCAGCACCCTGGAGAGCCGGATTCCCTTCCTGCACGTGATGGACGGGTTTCGCACCTCCCACGAGGTGATGAAAATTGAGGCCCTTTCGGATGACGACCTCAGAGCTTTGATCAACGAAGAGCTCATCCGGGCCCACCGCGCCAGGGCCCTCTCCCCCGACCACCCGGTTCTGCGCGGAACCGCGCAAAACCCGGATGTGTATTTCCAGGCCAGGGAAACCGTCAACCCCTATTACCAGAAGGTGCCCTCCATCGTGCAGGCCTACATGAACCGCCTGGCCGAGCGCACCGGACGACAGTACAGGCTATTCGACTACTTCGGGGCAGCGGATGCCGAGCGGGTGGTGGTGCTGATGGGCTCGGGGGCCGAGGCCGCCCAGGAGACCATCGAGTACCTGCAAGCCAGGGGCGAGAAGGTCGGGCTCATCAAGGTACGGCTCTATCGCCCGTTCAGCGTGGAAGCCTTCGTGCAGGCGGTTCCGGCGAGTGCCCGGGTTATCGCCGTGCTCGATCGCACCAAGGAGCCCGGCAGCGCCGGCGAGCCGCTGTACCAGGATGTGGTCACGGCCCTGGCCGAGGGCCTTCCCGACAGGCGGCCCACCGTAGTGGGGGGGCGCTATGGGCTATCCTCCAAAGAGTTCACCCCCGCCATGCTGATTGGGCTGCTGGAGGAGATGAAAAAACCCTCGCCCAAAAACCACTTCACCCTGGGCATCCACGACGACGTCTCGCATACCAGCCTGCCTTACGACCCGCATCTCTCCATCGAACCCCCTGAGGTCAAACGCTCGGTGTTCTGGGGGCTGGGGTCGGACGGAACCGTGGGGGCCAACAAAAACTCCATCAAGATTATCGGCGAGGAAACCGACTTTTACGCGCAGGGTTATTTTGTCTACGACTCCAAAAAGTCCGGAGCCCGCACCATCAGCCACCTGCGCTTTGGCCCCAAGCCCATCAAGAGCACCTACCTGATTCAAGAGGCCGACTTTGTGGCAGTGCACCAGTTTGGTTTCTTCGAGCGCTACGACGTGCTCGAGAACGCCCGCGAAGGGGCCACCCTGCTTATCAACAGCCCCTACAGCCCCGCCGAGACCTGGAACCACCTGCCTTTCGAGGTCCAGCAGCAAATCATCCAGAAACGGCTCCAGGTCTACACCATCAACGCTTACCAGGTAGCCCGCGAAGTGGGGCTCGGCACCCTGATGAACACGGTGATGCAGGTGGCCTTTTTTGCCCTGTCGGGCGTGCTTCCACGCGAAGAGGCCATCGGCAAAATCAAGGAGGCCATCCGCAAGACCTACGGCAAACGCGGCGAGGCCGTGGTGCGCAAAAACTTTGCGGCAGTGGATGCTGCGCTGGCCCACCTCTACCCAGTGGAAGCGCCCGCCGCCGCTACCAGTACCCGTCACCTGCCCCCGGTGGTCTCGCCCGAAGCCCCCGAGTTCGTGCGAAAAGTCACCGCCCCCATGCTGGCGGGCAAGGGCGACCTGCTCCCGGTAAGCGCCCTGCCCCCCGATGGCACCTACCCCACCGGCACCAGCCAGTGGGAGAAGCGCAACATCGCCCAGGAGGTGCCGGTCTGGGACCCGGCGGTCTGCATTCAGTGCGGTAAGTGCGTGCTGGTCTGCCCTCATGCAGTTATTCGCTCGAAAATTGCCCCGCCGGAGGCTTTCGCCAGCGCTCCCGAGGGCTTCCAGACCGCCAAAGCCATGTGGAAGGGCCTGGAAGACCAGCGCTACACCCTTCAGGTGGCGGTAGAAGACTGCACAGGCTGCTCGCTGTGTGTGGAGGTTTGCCCGGCCAAGAACAAGAGCCAGGTGGGGCGCAAGGCCATCAACATGGCCCCTCAGCTCCCCCTGCGTGAACAGGGCAAACAGCACTGGGACTTCTTCCTGAGCCTGCCCGACTACCCCCGCCACGACAGTTTGAGTTTCAACAACGTCAAGAACGTGCAGCTCCTGCAACCGCTCTTCGAGTTCTCCGGGGCCTGTGCCGGGTGCGGCGAGACCCCCTATCTGAAGCTTTTGAGCCAGCTCTTTGGGGAGCGCAGCCTGATTGCCAACGCCACTGGCTGCTCGTCCATCTACGGGGGCAACCTGCCCACCACCCCCTGGGCGAAAAACCGCGAGGGGCGCGGCCCGGCCTGGAGCAACTCGCTCTTTGAGGACAACGCCGAGTTTGGCCTGGGGATGCGCCTGACCCTGGACAAGCAAAACGAGTACGCCCGCGAACTGCTGGGCCAGATGCGGGAAACCCTGGGCGCCGAACTGGTGGATGCCCTGCTGGAGGCCAACCAGTCCGACGAGGCCGGAATCGCGGCCCAGCGGGCCCGGGTTGCCCTGCTGAAATCCCGCCTGGAAGGGCGGGACGACCCCAAAGCCAGGGATCTGCTGAGCCTGGCAGACGTGCTGGTGCGCAAGTCGGTGTGGATTGTGGGGGGCGACGGCTGGGCCTACGATATTGGCTTTGGCGGCCTCGATCATGTACTGGCCAGCGGGCGCAACGTGAAGCTCCTGGTGCTCGACACCGAGGTCTATTCCAACACCGGGGGGCAGTCTTCCAAGGCTACCTCGCTGGGAGCGGTGGCCAAATTTGCCTCCGGCGGCAAGGCGACCCCCAAAAAAGACCTGGGACGCATCGCCATGAACTATGGCTATGTGTATGTGGCCCAGGTGGCCATGGGCGCCAACGACGCCCAGACGGTCAGGGCCTTCCTGGAAGCGGAGAGTTACGATGGCCCGGCGCTGATTATTGCCTACAGCCACTGCATCGCCCACGGTATTGATATGGCCAAGGGCATGGAGCAGCAAAGACTCGCCGCCGAATCGGCCTACTGGCCGCTATACCGCTACGACCCCCGCCTCAAGGCCCAGGGTAAAAACCCGTTCCAGCTCGACTCGAGGCCCCCCAGGATTAGCTTCAAGGACTACGCCCTGCACGAAAACCGCTACCGGATGCTCCAACAAATCAACCCAGAGGCCGAGCAGATGTTCCAGGCCGCCCAGGAGGCAGTGCTGGCCCGCTGGAAAATTTACGAAGAGATGGCCCAGTCCCACGCCCCAGAGGCTGCTGCCCAGACCCCTGCAAAAGCAACGGAGGAAGTATGACCCGGCCCGACCTCGGTACCACCTACCTGGGGCTGAAGCTAGCCCACCCGCTCGTCGCTTCGGCCTCGCCCCTTTCGTATACCCTGGATGGCATCCGCAGACTGGAAGACGCAGGCATTGCCGCCGTGGTGATGTACTCGCTTTTTGAGGAGCAGATTGAGCAGGAGAGCCACGCCCTGCACCATTACCTCGAGTACGGCGCCCACAGCTACGCCGAGGCCCTGGACTACTTCCCCAAAGCCCACGAGTTCAACGTGGGGCCTCATGAGTACCTGGAGCTTCTTCGCAAGGCCAAAGAGGCCACGCACATTCCCATCATCGGGAGCCTCAACGGGGTGTCGTCGGGCGGCTGGATAGAGTATGCCCGGCTGATGGAGGAGGCTGGGGCCGACGCCCTCGAGCTCAACCTGTACTACCTGCCCACCGACCCCACCCTGACCAGCCTCGAGGTCGAGGAGATGTACCTGGGCGTGGTGCGGGACGTGAGCCAGAGCGTTTCCATTCCCATTGCGGTAAAGGTAGGGCCCTACTTCAGCAACTTCAGCCACATGGCCGCCCGGTTTGTGCAGGCTGGGGCCTCGGGCCTGGTGCTTTTCAACCGCTTTTACCAGCCCGACTTCGACCTGGATCATCTGGAGGTCACCCCCAACCTGGTGCTGAGCCGCCCCGACGAGCTACGCCTGCCGCTCACCTGGGTAGCCATTCTGTACGGGCGCATCCAGGCCGACTTTGCCATTACCAGTGGGGTGCACACACACCTCGAGGTGCTCAAGAGCATGATGGCCGGGGCCAGGGTCACCCAGATGGCCTCCGAGCTGCTGAAAAACGGCCTGGGGCGTATCCGGGAAATTCTGCAAGACCTGGAGCGCTGGATGGAAGAGCGCGAGTACGAGTCCATCCGCCAGATGCAGGGCAGCATGAGCCAGATTAACGTTGCCAACCCCGACGCCTTCGAGCGCGGCAACTACATGAAGGTGCTGCGCTCCTGGCGGCCCGACCCGACCGGGATGTTAATTCGGTAACGCAGGCATCGGGCATTACCCTGGGTGCACCGGCCCTAATAAAACCCCAGGCGTGTAGACAACTTTCAACAACACCCAGGGTGGGAGTGGGGGGTAGGAGGTAGGTAGTGGGTCTTCACCCCTGTCCCCTGTTCCCTGACCCCTATTGCTTTGTTGGCTTTGAACCTTCGGCAATGACGAAGCATACAGAGAAGAGCATTTTTGAAGTGTAACAACCTTGTAACAGCCCCTGGGTAAACTCTCCTCAATCAAGTTCTGAGGTTCGAGATGGCGTACCTTCGGGGCCTAGGGGTCTATTTACCAGCACCGCGCATGACCAGCGGCGAAATCGCTGTGGCCAGTGGGCTGCCGGAGTGGGTGGTGCGGGAGAAGCTGGGCATCCATCAGAAGCCCGTACCTGGCCCCGAAGACCACCCGGCCCGCATGGGGGCCTGGGCTGCTCAGGAAGCCCTGAAGGAAGCCGGTCTCGGCGGGGCCGAGCTGGACGTGGTGATCAGCATTACCGACGAGCACAAGGACTTCCCGGTCTGGACCAGCGCACCCCTGATTGCCCAGATGCTGGACGCCCACCACGCCTGGTGCTTCGACCTCAATCAGAAATGCGCCACCTTTATCACCGCCCTGACCGTGGCCGAGGGGCTTTTTGCCAGCCGCCCCGAAATCGAGACCATCCTGATTGCGGGTGGCTACCGTAACGGCGACCTGATTGACTACCGGGACGAGTCGGTGCGCTTCATGTACGACCTGGCCGCAGGAGGGGGCGCTGCTGTCCTGACCCGCCAGGGGCCGGGCCTGAGGCTGCTCTCCACGCAGCTCAAGACCGACCCCGTGCTGGCCAACACCGTCCGGGTTCCGGTAGGAGGCACGGTGGCCCCGCTTACCCCTACCAACACCGACCAGTACAAGCTGCGCGTGGCCGAACCGGAATTGATGAAATCACGGCTCGAGGTGGTCTCCATGCCCGGTTTTATGGAGGTTATCAACGGGGCCTTACGACAGGCTGGCTACACCGCCGCCGACCTGGATTATCTGGCGCTGCTGCACATGAAGCCTTCCGCGCACAAAGCGGTGCTCGAGGGCCTGGGGCTGGGGGCAGAGCGCTCGATTTACCTTTCGGACTACTGGCATCTGGGCCAGATTGACGCCATCCTGTCGGTAAAACGGGCGCGGCAGGCTGGCAAGATTGGGCCGGGCAGCCTTCTGGCGCTGGCCGCAGCAGGGGTGGGGTATCACTGGGGCGCAGCGGTGTTGCGCTGGGAAGAGGAATCAGCGGAGGCCCCGTGGAGCTAAACGCCAACTGGCTGGCCCGCCTGGCCGAGTACCACCCCGACCGCCCCGCAGTGCTGTGGCGCGGGCGCTGGGTGAGCTACGGCGAACTGTACCGGCGAGCCGGGCGGGCCGCAGCGTCGCTGGCCGGGCTGGGTATTCAGAAAGGCGACCGGGTAGGGGTCTTGAGCCTCAACCATCTGGGCTACCTCGAGCTCTACTTTGCCGCGCCCCTGCTGGGCTTTGTGCCCACCCTGCTCAATCACCGCCTGAGCGAAGCCGAGCTACGGGGGCTGCTCGAGTACACCCGCCCCAGGGCACTCTTTTACGGGCCGGACTTCGCCGACCTGGCCCGGCGGCTAGACCCAGGGGCCTGGCCGCTCGAGGCACTGCAAACCCTTTCGCCCGGCCCCCTTTGGCCCTACCTGGCAGCCCCCGACGACCCCGGCCTGATTCTTTTTACCGGCGGCACCACCGGCCTGCCCAAAGGTGCGCTCATCCCATACCGGCAGTTGCTGGTCAATGCCATGCAAACCTGTTTGAGCTGGGGCCTGCAAAAAGACGACACCTACATCGTCTCGACCCCCATGTTCCATGCGGCCCTGAATGCCCTGGCGACCCCTCTGCTTTACCTGGGGGGCCGGGTGATTATTCAGGAAAAGTTCGACCCCGCCGAATATCTGCACTGGGTTTCGGAACACCGGGTGAGCCTGTTGTTCCTGGTGCCCACCATGTTCCAGATGCTGGCCCTGCACCCGGACTTTGCCACAGCTAACCTGGAGAGCGTGCGCTGGGCCATCTCGGGAGGAGCGCCCTGTCCGGCCCCGGTGCGCGAGGCATTCAGGGCCAAGCAGGTTCGCTTCAAGCAAGGCTACGGCCTGACCGAGTGCGGCGTGAACTGTTTTACCCTCGAGCTCGACGAAGCCGAGCTGTTCCCCGAGTCGGTAGGCCGCCCCATGCCCCACCTGTGGACCCGGCTGGTAGATGCCAGCGGCCAGGAAAACCTCCATCAAGGGGAGCTCTGGCTGTCCGGGCCGGTGGTCATGTCGGGCTATTTCCACCGCCCCGCCGACACCGCCGAAGCGCTCGTTGAGCACAATGGGCGGCTCTGGCTGCGCACCGGCGACCTTGCCGAGCGCGACGAGCAAGGGCGCTACTTCATTGTGGGGCGGGCCAAGGAGATGTTCATCTCCGGGGGCGAGAACGTCTACCCCATCGAGATCGAACGGGCCCTCTACGACCACCCCGCAGTGCTGGAGTGTGCGGTGGTGGGCGTGCCCGATGCCCGCTGGGGCGAGGTGGGGCTGGCCGCCATCGTGCTCAAGAACCCGGTGAGCGAGGAGGAGCTACGGGCCTACCTGAAAACCCGGCTGGCTGGGTACAAGGTGCCCAAGCACTTTCTCTTCACCCCCGAGCTACCCAAAAGCGGCCCCGGCAAAATTCTCAAAAGTGCGCTGGCTGCGCGTTTCAAGGGGGAACATGCCTAGCGCTAGCGTCAACGGCACCACACTTTATTACCGGCTCGAGGGTTCAGATGCTCCAAAGAGCCGTCCCACCCTGGTGCTGCTCAACGGCATCTTCCAGCGCACCGAGGCCTGGGAGCCCTTGATGCCTTACCTGCAAGGCTTTCCGGTTCTGCGCTACGACATGCGTGGGCAGGGCCAGAGCGCCGTACCCGAAGGCCCCTACACCCCCGAACTCCACGCCGACGACTTACACGCACTTCTAGCGGCCCTGGAAATCGGGCACTACCACCTGCTGGGGCTTTCCAACGGGGGAATTGTGGCCCAGGTGTACGCAGCCCGGCAGCCCGGCGGCTTGCAGAGGCTGGTTCTGCTCTGCACCACGGCTCGAGTAGACCCCTTGATCCGGGCCAAGGTGCGAAGCTGGCAGCTGGCCCTGGAATGGGGTGGCACCCTGGGTCGCTTGCAGATTGCCCTGCCCTGGATCTGGGGGCGGGCCTTTCTGGAAGCCCATCCGGAGATTGACACCCCCGCATCGCTCGAGCAGATGTTCCTTGCGGCCCCCAGCATGGAAGCCCAGCACAACCTGATGAATGGCTTTCTCACCCTGGGCGACCTGCGGCCACGGCTTGTAAACATCAGAGCCCCTACCCTGGTACTCTCGGGCGAGGAAGACCTGTTGTTTCCGCCCCTCTATAGCCAGGAAATAGCCGAGGCCATTCCGGGAGCCATCCACCGCGTTCTACCCGGCGTGGGGCACGTCGCAGCCCTGGAAAACACCTCCCTTCTGGTTCAGCATCTCACATCATTTTTGGAGGCTCACGCATGAGGTTCAAAGTCGGCGACTCGGCCAGCTATACCCAGACCATTGGCGAAGCCCACATCGCGCAGTTTATCGGGGCAGTAGGCGACACCAACCCCCTGCACGTAGACGCAGAGTTTGCCCGCAAGAGCCGCTTTGGGCAGCGCATTGCCCAGGGCATTCTGGTAGCCGGGCTGATCTCCACCGCGATCGGGACCAAACTACCGGGGGTGGGGGCTGTTTACCTGGGCCAGACCCTGAAGTTTTTGCGGCCCACCTTGATCGGCGACACCATTACGGCCACCGTGACGGTCAAGGCCGTCCGTGAGGATAAACCCATCCTGACCCTGGAAACCGTCTGTACGAACCAGCGGGGCGAGCAGGTCATCAGCGGAGAGGCCACCGTCCTGTACGAGGAGGTTGTCGCATGACAGCGAGCCCTTTTACCCCCAATCCCCCGGCTACTTTCCCCCACGAAAGGGGAATGGGGTGGCTGAACGATATGGTTGACAGGAGGAAGGCATGAGAAAAGTTCTGGTGGTTCTTCTGGCAGTTTTGGGCTTGGCTGGCCTTGCGCTGGCCCAAACCACGGTACGGGTCGGGGTGCTGTTGCCCATCTCGACGGTGGCCGGCAAGGCTGCACTCAACGGGGTGCAGTTGGGCGTGGATCAGGTGAATGCGGGAGGAAAGGTCAAGATAGAGCTGGTAGTTGTAGACGACGGAAACGCGCCTGCGGCAGCCGTACCGGCCCTGACCAAGCTGATGACGGTGGATCGGGTAGACATCGTCATCGGGGGGCTGGCCTCCGGGGTGACCTTTGCCCTCTCCGGCCCGGTTAAGCAGTACAACCCGCTATTCTTGTGCATCGGCGCGGCCAGCAGCGTGGTGGAACAGGCTTTCAGCGATTACGGGCGCTTTTTCCACTATCACCCCTGGGACTACCACAACGTGGCGGCGGCCCTCGAGTTCTTCAAATACCTCCACGACAACGGCGCTCGGCGGGTCGCCATCCTCTACGAAGACGGGCCGTTTGGCTCGGCGGGTATTCAGGTATACCGTCAGCAGTTGCAAAACCAGGGCTACACCGTGCAAGCCGAGCCCTTTAAGTCGGGTTCCGGTAGCTTCACGGCCATCCTGACCCGGCTCAAGGGGTTCCGCCCGGACATCCTGTACTGGATTGGCTACGACGTGGACGCGCTGCCCATTGCTGCCCAGACCCGCCAGGTGGGCCTCGAGCCCAAGCTGATCTACGGCGCTCCGCCAGCCTGGCCCCTGGGATTCGAAAAGAACAACCTCTCCAACGACGTGGCCGGCATGACGGCCTGGCTGCCCTCGGTGGCTAACAACGAAAGCCGACGCTTCGTGACCCTGTACCGCCGTAAGTTCAATGACATTACCGACGAATATATGGCGCCGATGGGCTACGTGATCGCCCTGAGCCTGGGCCGCGCGGCTGAAGCTGCCAACTCTGCCGATAAAGATCGCATCGCTGCTGAGCTGGCCAAGGTGCAGATGGATACACCATTCGGCCCACTCTCCTTCAAACCCTCAGATACCGGCAGAACCCGCTTCCAGGGCTTCAACCAGAGCATCTGGCTACAGTTCCAGTACCTGGAAGGCTCGCGTCGTCCGGTCTTCCCGGCAAGTCGTGCCGCACGTCCGCTACGGTTCCCGGGGAACTACTGAAGGCTTATAGCTGATAGCTAATGGCTCATAGCCAGACAGCTCCTTTGCTATCAGCTATTGGCCATCGGCTATCAGCAAAAGTTATGGACTTACTGCTACAGACCCTTATCAACGGCATCCTGGCCGCCGGTATCTATGCGCTGGTGGCCAGTGGGCTGGCCCTGGCGGTAGGCGTGGTGGGTATTGTGAACTTTGCCCACGGCGAGTTCTCCATGATCGGCGCTTTTGTCTCCTACCTGCTTTTTGTGGGTGCGGGGATCGACCCCCTGATCTCGCTTGGGCTGGCCGCCCTGGTGCTTTTTCTGGTTGGGGCCATCACCTACTATGGCCTGATCCGGCCTGTGCTCGCCGCACCAGAGCTCAACCAGATGCTGCTGACTTTTGGCATCTCCGTAGCCCTCCAGAATATCGCTTTGCTGCTGTTTGGCGCGGATACTCGAGTGGTCTCCACCAGTTATCAGGGCGCTACCATTGCCCTGGGCGGCATTTCCTTTGGTGTGCCGCCCTTTGCCGCTTTCTTGCTCTCGGTGGGCCTGCTGGGTACGCTCTACTGGTTCCTGGGCAGAACCCGGCTGGGCTTTGCGGTGCGTGCGGTGGCCCAGAACCGCATGGCGCCGGGTTTGCTGGGCATCGAGACCCAGCAGATTTACCTGCTGGCCTTTGGCCTTTCCGCCGCGCTGGCGGGGATTGCCGGGGTGATGCTTTCGGTGATGCTGTACGCCTCCCCCACGGTGGGCTTTGCCTATACCCTCAAAGCCTTTGCCATCATCGTGATGGCCGGTCTGGGCAACCTGCGGGGCGTGGTTCCGGCGGCCATTATCCTGGCTCTGGCCGAGGCTTTTGTGAGCACCTACGTACCGGGTGGGGGCGGCTGGGTGGAGGCGGTGTTCTTTTTGGTCATCTTTCTGGCCCTGACCTGGCGTAGCTGGAGGCTGTCATGATGCTGGCGGCGGTTTTGCTGCTCCTGGCGCTGGTGTTGCCGGGGCTGCCCCTGGGCCAGTGGCGGGCTTTTTTGCTGGATACGGCGCAGTTTGCTTTTTTGATCAGCGGCCTGGCGCTGGCCTGGGATCTGCTGGCCCGCACGGGACAACTTTCGCTGGCTCACGGGGCTTTTTTTGGGCTGGGGGCCTACGCGGCCGCCCTGAGCGCCCCTGCGCTGGGGACGGTGCCCGCGCTTCTGGTAGGGGGGGCGGTAGCGGCCCTCTCGAGCCTGCTGCTGGGGCTCGCGACCTTGCGGTTGCAAGGCATGTACTTTGCCATCGCTACCCTGGCCTTCAGCGAGGTGATGCGGACGCTGGTGCTCAAAGCACAGTTCACCGGCGGCTCGATTGGCCTGCCGGTGCAGCCTGCGTTTGGGGGGGCCTACCCGCTGGGGGGCTACTACCTGGCGGTGGCCGTACTGGTCATCTGCACCGTGGCCAGTCTGCTCCTGAGCAGGAGCCGCCTTCACTACGCTATGGCGGCCACCCGGCAGGGGGAAGCGGTGGCCCGGGTGCTGGGGGTGCCGGTAGTGCGGGTTAAGCTGGTAACCTTCATGATTTCGGCCTTCCTGGCCGGGCTCGCGGGCGGGGTGTACGCCATGAAGACCCTGTTTCTCTCGCCCTACGATGCCTTTGGCCTGGGCCGGGCCGTCGAGGCCCTGGTGATTCCGATTTTTGGGGGGCTCTACACCACCACCGGGCCGCTCCTGGGGGGCTTGATTATTGTGAGCCTCGAGACCTGGCTGCGCCTGCGCATCGGTGAGGGGTATCTGTTGGTGTACGGGGTGGTGCTGGTGCTTACCATCCTGTTCCTCCCCAAGGGTCTGATGAGCCTGTTTGCCCGCCGCAAAGGAGCCCGTCATGCTTAGAGTTGCCAACTTGAGCAAACGCTTTGGCGGGGTGGTGGCGGCCCGGGAGGTGAACCTCGAGGTTCGCACCGGCGAAATCCTGGCGGTGATTGGCCCCAACGGGGCGGGCAAGAGCACCCTGCTCAACCTGCTGTCGGGCCTAATCCGCCCCGATGCCGGGCAGATCGAGTTTCTGGGCGAGGACATCACCCACGCCCCGCCCGAAGTACGGGCCTGGAAGGGGCTAGGACGGGCCTTTCAGATTGTGCAGCCCTTCCACGAGATGACCGTGCGGGAGAACCTGATGGTAGGCGCCCTCTACGGCAAGCCCGGCACCTCCCTCAAGGCCGCCCGACAAGTGGTTGAGCAGGTCATCGAGCTAACCGGCCTGAGCGGCAAAGCCGACACCGAAGCAGGGGAGCTGACCCTGCTCGAGGACAAGCGCCTCGAGCTCGCCCGTGCGCTATGCACCCAGCCCAGGCTGCTGCTCCTGGACGAAGTAATGGCCGGCCTACGCCCGGCGGAGGCCCTGGAGGCGGTGGAGCTTGTTAAGCGCACCCGGGCCAGCGGGGTCACGGTTTTGTTCATCGAGCACCTCATGCCGGTGGTACGGGCGCTGGCCGACCGGGTGGTGGTGATGGACTATGGCCAGGTGATTGCCGAGGGTCGCTACGAGGAGGTCGCGGCGAATGCCAGGGTGCGTGAAGCCTATCTGGGGAGGAGTGCATGAGCAGGTATGAGCAGGCCCTGCGGTCTGCGTCCGCAGGCAACCGGAGGCTACCTTGAAGCTCAGCGTGAACGACCTGACCGCAGGGTATGGCAAGGCGCAGGTCTTGTTTGGGCTGGGCCTCGAGGTAGCCGAGGGCGAACTCGTAGCCCTGCTGGGCGCCAACGGCGCGGGCAAAACCACCGCCCTGCGTACCATTTCCGGCCTCCTGAAGCCCCGGTCGGGAAGCGTTGCCCTGGAAGGGCAGAGCTTGCTGGGGGTTTCGGCGGCCAGACGGGCCCGCCTGGGCCTGGGGCATGTGCCGGAGGGCCGCCAGCTTTTTTCGCTGATGAGCGTGGAGGAAAACCTCTTGCTGGGGGCTGCCTTCCTGGCCTGGCCCAGCAAATCTGACCAGCTAGAGCGTATATACGCCCTTTTTCCCCGTCTGGCCGAGCGCCGCGGGCAGATGGCCGGTACGCTCTCGGGGGGTGAGCAGCAGATGCTGGCCATCGGACGCGCCCTGATGGGCAAACCGCGCATCCTGATGGTGGACGAACCCAGCCTGGGCCTCTCCCCCAAACTGGCCGAGGAGGTGCTCAGCACCCTGTCACAGGTGAAAAAGGAGGGGGTGGGCGTACTTCTGGTGGAGCAAAACGTAGCTTTGAGCCTCGAGGTAGCCGACCGTGGCTATGTGGTGGAACACGGCAGGGTGGTCTTGCAGGCTAGCACCCAGGAGCTTACGAGCAACGAAGGCGTGCAAAAAGCCTACCTGGCGTTGTAAGCGGGTAAATAAGGGTTTCCACGGTATAGACCAACCTTCACCGGGCGCACGCGGCAGCTCGGGTAGGTCTAATATCAACTCTGCGCGCGAGCGGCGCTAAACGCGCCCCTCACTTGCCGCGCCAGGGGGCGCGTCCGAGGGACTTGTATATCGCTTTTGGGTCACTTCTGAGCAGATTTGGTATAAACAGGCCGATGACTGTCATCTGTGAGCAGCCAGCTAAACCACGGCCACGGCGGTTCTCCGGCCTGCGACATGCGACCTGAGACCTGTGACAGGTTTCGTCCACAGTTCAGCAGAGCACCTCAACGACTACTAACCACTTTTGCCGGATAATGAAGCCATGATTCTCCAAGGCAAAACCGCCCTCATCACCGGGGCCGGAAGCGGCATCGGCAAGGCCATTGCGGAAGTGTTCGCCAGGGAAGGGGCCAGGGTCATCCTGAACGACCTCTCCCCTGCTGCAGCCGAAGTTGCGAAGGCCGTCAGCGGGGTCTTTCTCCAGGCCGACCTGTCCGACCAGACCGCAGTCAAGACGCTCGCCCAGCGGGCCCTCGAGCAAGGCCCCATCGACATCCTGGTCAACAATGCAGGCTTGCAGCGCATCAACCCGGTAGACGAGTACCCCGAGGAGACCTGGAACATGATGCTCCAGGTGCTCCTGACGGCCCCTTTTCAACTCATCAAGTACACCCTGCCGGGCATGAAAGCCCGCCGATGGGGCCGCATCCTGAACATTTCCTCGCTGCACGGGCTGGTGGCCAGCCCCTACAAGTCGGCCTACATCTCGGCCAAACATGGGCTGATGGGGCTGACCAAAACGGTGGCGCTGGAAGTGGCCGAGTACGGCATCACCTGCAACGCCATCTGCCCGGCCTACGTCAAAACCGGCATTGTCGAGAGCCAGATTGCTGACCAGGCCCGCACCCTGGGCATCTCGGAGGCCGAGGTCATCGAAAAGGTTATGCTGGCCCCGGCAGCTATCAAGCGCTTGATTGAGCCGGAGGAGGTGGCCGAATACGCCCTGTTTCTGGCCTCCGACAAGGCTGGAGCCATTACCGGTTCAGCGCAGGTGATAGACCTGGGCTGGACCGCACGCTAGGGCACTATTTACACATGCTCAGAACAGTGACGCTGGGGGCACAAAAACCCAGTTAAGGGTGCCATTCCGAGCGCAGAGAGGAATCTAATGCGCTACCATCCCCAACATTCACTAGCCTTGTGCCGCAGCAGATTCCTCGTCGGCTAACGCCTCCTCGGAATGACAAGTGTACTTGTTGTTAGATTGGATGATTCTAGGGGTCTGGTGAGTAGATTTTGGTGTCATTCCGAACGTAGCGAAGCGAAGTTAGGAATCTGATGTGCTTTAGTCAACGTAATCACTGTCCCTTTGCAGAGCCAGATTCCTCATTGCACTGTTTGCGCCTCGGAATGGCAACATGCAGTCAAGTGCAGAAGTTGGGTTCATTGAAGGCATCTAAAATACTTTGTTAACAGACCA
>CAZIXH010000375.1:0-4306 GCA_964543055.1 uncultured bacterium | reverse complement strand
GCAATGGCCTGGGCCACCAGGTCGTGGTCCATGTGCAGGTACTGGAAGACCCCCTCGGGCAGACCGGCCTCCTGGAAGGCCCAGGCGTAGCGCTCGGCCACCAGGGGAGTCTGGGCAGAATGCTTTAAGAGCACCACGTTCCCGGCCAGGAGGGCCGGCACGATGGTATTGACCGAGGTCAGGTAGGGGTAGTTCCAGGGGGCCAGCACCAGCACCACCCCCAGAGGCTCCCGCCGGATGAAGCGGGTGAAGCCCGGCAGTTCATCCACCGGAACGTCCTTCAGGGCCGCCGGGGCGATGCGGGTCATGTAGCGGGCCCGCTCGGCAAAGCCGCCCGTAATCTCCTTGGGGCTATAGCGGATGGGGCGGCCCATCTGCCAGGTGAGCTCTTGGGCCACCGCGTCCACCGCCCCGAGCATGACCCCTACCATTCGGCTTACGACGCCCATCCGCTCTTCCAGCGGGGTTTTGGCCCAGGCTTTTTGCGCCTGGGCAGCGCGGGCCAGGGCGGCCTCGAGCTCCTCCGGCCCCACCAGCGCCCGCTCGACGTAAACGCGCCCGTCCACCGGGCTGATGGTTTTTTGCGTCCTCATGGCTGCTACTCCGGGGTGACGTAGGCCGCGGTAATGCCGCCGTCTACCAGCAGCGCCGCCCCGGTCATGAAGGAAGACGACGGACTGGCCAGAAACAAGGCAGCCTGGGCGATTTCGCTCGCCTGACCGAAGCGGCCCATGGGGATGTGCACCAGGCGGCGCTGGCGCTTTTCTGGGGTGTTCAGGTACTTCATCAGGAGTTCGGTCTGCAAGGGCCCCGGGCACAGGGCGTTGACCCTGATGTTCTCGCGGGCATGGATAACCGCCAGCTCGCGGGTCATGGAGAGCACCGCCCCTTTGCTGGCGGTGTAGGCCAGTTGGGGGGTGGCCGCACCCAGGAAGGCCACAAAGGAGGCGGTGTTGATGACCACCCCACCCCCCGCCCGGCGCAGGGCCGGGATGCCGTACTTGCAGCCCAGAAAGACCCCCTTCACGTTCACCGCAAAGGTCACGTCCCATACGGCCTCGCTGGTGTGGATGGCGTCGTCGTCGTCGGCGTGGGAGATGCCGGCATTGTTGAAGAGGATGTCGAGCCGCCCGAAAGCTTGCTCGGCTTCCTGCACCATGCGCTCGGCATCGGCAGCCTGGGAAACGTCGGCCCGCACGAAGTGGGCCTGACCCCCTGCAGCCCGGATGCGCTCGGCGGTCTCCTGGCCTTTTTCCGAGACGTCCACCGTTACCACCCGTGCCCCCTCGCGGGCGAAGAGCAGGGCCGCCTCGAGGCCAATCCCGCTCGCTGCACCGGTGATGAGGGCCACCTTATCGGCTAGTTGCATGTACACCTCCAAAGTTGTTGCAGGCCGGCCAACGATAGCTCGCCTGGTGCAACCCATGACTCATATACGCTCGAAATACCGCTTGCGCTCCCAGTCGGTCACGGCCCGGTTGAAGGCCTGCCACTCGGTGCGGAAGAAGTGGGTGTAGTGCTCGTGGGCGGCCTCGCCCAGCGCCTCTTTGGCGAAGGCGCTCTGCGCGAAGCCCTCCACTGCCTCGCCCAGGGTGTAGGGTACGCGGGGCAGGTGGCGGGCCTGGTAAATGTCGCCCTGGAAGATGGCGGGTGGGGTGAGGTTTCGCTCGAGGCCATCCAGGCCCGAAGCCAGGGCCGCAGCCAGCGCCAGGTAGGGGTTCAGATCGGCCCCGCCGATGCGGCACTCGATGCGCAGCGAAGAGCCGTGCCCCACCACCCGGAACCCGGCGGTGCGGTTGTCGTAGCTCCAGGCCAGCCGGGTGGGGGCCCAGGAGCCGTCCTCGTAGCGCTTGTAAGAGTTCACCGTGGGGGCGTAGAAGGGCATCAGGTCGGGTACGTGGGCAATCCAGCCCGCCAGAAACTGCCCGAAGACGGTAGACCCCTTCACCGGCCCGTAGCTTTCCTCCCCGGCAAAGGCGTTCTGCCCGTCCTTCCAGAGCGAAAGGTGGATGTGGCTGGAGGAGCCCGCCTGGCCGTGGTGGGGCTTGGCCATGAAGGTCACCGAGAGGCCCATGCTGTCGGCAATTTCCTTGAGGCATTGTTTGAACAGCACGTGCCGGTCGGCCATTTCCAGGGCCTCGGCGTAGCGCACATTGACCTCGTGCTGCCCCAGACCCCACTCGCCCTTGGAGTTCTCCACCGGGATCCCCGAGGCCTTGAGGTGCCGCCGCGCCGCAGCGGTAAAGGGCTCCTCGCGGGTACCCTGCATCAGGTGATAGTCCTCCAGGTAGTAGCCGGCGGGCTCGAGGCCAGCGTAGCCCTGCCGGTAGGCCTCCTGGTAAGGAATCTGGTAAAGGTAGTATTCCAGCTCCGAAGCGGCCATCACCGTGTAACCCAGGGCCTGGGCCCGCTCGAGCTGACGCTTCAGCAGCGTGCGGGGCGCTACCTCCACCAGTGCGTGGGTGCGCTCGTCCTCGAGGTCACAGAGCACAATGGCGCTTTTTTCGAGCCAGGTCGCGGGCCGCAGGGTAGCCAGGTCGGGCACCAGGTGAAAGTCGCCGTAACCCAGCTCCCAGTTGGCAAAGCGGTAGCCCTGCACCGGCTCCATCTCCATGTCGGTGGTGAGCAGGTAGTCGCAGCCGTGGGTGCCGTGGTGGGCCACATGCTCCACGAAGAACTCGGCCTCGAAGCGCTTGCCCATGAGCCGCCCGTAGTGGTCGGGAAAGGCCACCAGCACGGTCTCGATCTCGCCCACGCTTACCTTTTGCGCCAGCCAGTTGAGTTTTTCTTCGGCGCTATGCGCCATTCATACCTCCTTGGGTGATATGCTAGAAGTCGAACCCAGAAACGTGCAGTCCTGCTTATGGTCCGGTGAGTTATTTCCTGTCATTCCGAACGCTGCAAAGCGAAGTGAGGAATCTGATGCACCTCAGTCCACTGCATTCACTGTACCCATGCAGTACCAGATTCCTCGTTGCACTGCATGCGCCTCGGAATGACAGCGCGAAGTTATGGGACGAGTTAGCGAATCTCCCGCTGCGCCTCGGCAATGAGGGCGGCCTCCTCCTCGGGGGCCTGGGCCACCAGGCGGAAGCGGCTATAGAACCAGTAGTAGGCCATCATCAGCACCACAAAGACAGCCGTGCCCACCACGCCGGGCCGGTAGCTCTCCACCGCGAAGGTAGCGCCCAGGCAGACCAGCGCCAGAATGGCCCCCACCCAGGCCCCCGGCACGCCCAGGGGGCTCTTGTAGGGCCGGGGCAGGTCGGGGCGGGTGCGGGCCAGGCGGATATAGGCGAACATCACCATCGCGTAGGAAATGACCGCGCCAAAAACCGCCATGTTCAAAAGCGCAGCCCCCACGCTATCGGAGAAGGTGCTGATCAGTACGCACATCAAGAAGCCCACCACCGCGCCCAGAATCAGGGCGTAGTGCGGGGTGTGGTAGCGGCTCACGATGGAAAGGCCGGTATGCAGATAGCCGGCCCTCGAGAGGGCAAAAATGAGCCGCCCGTAGGCGTAGATGATGGCGTGGAAGCTGGCCACCAGGCCGGTAATGGCAATGAGCGTCAGGAAGGTACTGGTCGCCGCATCACCAAAGACCGCCTTGAAGCCGAGTTCCAGGGGGGCGCCCGACTCCCCTACTTCCTTGGCGCCCGCCACGCCGGTATTGAGAATCAGGGTCAGCACCGAGAGCACCAGCAGGGTCAGGATGCCCAGAATAAGCGCCCGGGGCATGTCGCGCACCACGTCGTGCGACTCCTCGGCGGCCAGGGGTAGTTGCTCGATGGCCAGGTAGAACCAGATGGCAAAGGGCAAGGCCGCAAAAACCCCGTACCAGCCGAAGGGGAGGAAGCTCGAGGCCCCCTCCGCAGGCGCAATGTTGAAGACCTTATCCCAGCTAAAAGCACCGGAGAACCCGGCCGCTACGTAGAAAAAGACCAGCACCGCCAGCGCCAGCAAGGTTACGATCAGCGAGACCCGCAGGGTCAGGGCGGTGCCGCGGATGTTGATACCCACAAAGATAGCGTAAAAGGCCGCCCACCAGATCCAGGCCGGCACCCCCGGAATCAGGGCGTTCATGTAGCCCGCTATGCCCACCACAATCACCGCCGGGGTGATTACGTACTCGATGAGATCGGTGACCCCGTTCAGATAGGCCCAGTTGGGGCCAAAGGCGTTACGGGTGAAGGAGTAAAAGCCCCCGGCGTGGGGCAGGGCGGTGGAGAGCTCGGCGATGGAGAGCACCATGGTCACATACATCACCGCCACCACGATGGTCGCCAGCAAAAGCCCACCAAAGCCC
>CAZIXH010000374.1:0-3469 GCA_964543055.1 uncultured bacterium | reverse complement strand
CGGAGAGGTGTATAAGGGACAGGCCTCGGGGGGATCGGCGCGCAAACCCAGGTAGCGAAAGGGCACCAGTGGCTCGGCATAACCCTTGAGAGGCTGCGGGGGGAGGGCTTCGGTCAGTACCCCAGGCACCAGGCGCATGGTAGTGGCATCGCACCAGACCTCGCCGGGGGGTGCAGCCTGCGACAGACGCTGGGAAAGATTGACGGCGGGACCCAGCACGGTCTGGTCGCCCGCCAGCCCTCCGCCCAGGGGCGTCCGCAGCACCAGCCCACTGGCCACGCCGGCCCGCCCCGGCAGGGTACTCGAGGCCACCATGGCCTGAGCCGCTTCCAGCGCCGCCCGCGCATCGGATTCCTGGCTGCGCGGAACCCCAAACACGGCCAGAAAGCCATCGCCAAAAAACTTGTCTATGTGCCCCCCATACAGCCGCACATGGTTGGCCGCCGTTTGCAGGGCGGTGTTGGCCGCCTGCCAGGTGTCCTCGAGCGGGTGGGCCAGGGCATACTCGGTAAAGCGCGAAAGGTCAAAAAACACCGCGCTCACCCAGCGGCGCTCCTGAACAAAAGTCCCTCCAGGCAACAGGGTATTGCCACAGCGTGCACAGCTCTCTTCGCCGGCAACATTGGTGTGGCCACAACGCGGACAAATCATAGGGTAAAACCACTACAAACAAATGTTTCTCGATGCAACCGAAGATATAACGAGTATACGCCGCCCAGTAAGCTGCTTTTGTTCAAGCGGAGCATCTATTGCCCAACAAGCCTAAGTATAGGTGTCTGCAACCGGTTTATACAATCTCTCGCATGGCGAGGTCGGGCTCTTATCATTTTCATGGACATCGTTGTTGCGACCCCTCACCCGTCGACGCCGGGTTACCTTCAGAAATATTTTTTCGGCAAAATCAGCACCAAACTAACCGGCGGTGTCGCCACCCTCTCCCGCAAGGGGAGAGGGAAAGGGGAAAACGACAAAAGCCTGGTGGCGACGTCCAAAAACCTGTTCTGTCGCATGGGTCCATGAAACCTTCTGCACCAACCGAGTCTCTTTGCGTTCCTCAAACTAGATGAAGAGCCCAGTATTCAGCGCGAATAAGAATCGGGGCGAAACACCATAAGGGGGGGCTTTAGTTGTACCGTAATCCAGCTTCCCACCGCAGGGGGGTTTGAAGCAGCCAGAACCAGTTGCAATGGAATTTCGCTGCCGGAACCCTGCACTTGCAAAACGAAAAAAGTGGCATCCAGCACAGCTTCTACTCGACCCGTCATCTGGTAGCGCCCACCCCCTAGATGCTGCAGAGCATTGGTGTCCTGGGTAGCTTCCCAGTGCTCTACCTGTCCATGAAAAACCAATGGGGTTTCGCTGCCCGAGAAGGGAACCAGGGTACGGTCAAATGCAAAAAGGGGGCCCAGGGGCGTGAGTACCTCGAGCAAAGGGCTCCCAAGCGGCTCGGGGCTCACCGGCCAGGTCTGAGCATAGCTGGAAAAACGCTCCCAAAAATATTCCGGACTCTCCTCGAGAAGCATTCGGTTGGGCCGTGTAGCCGCTTCCATAATGCCCCATCATAAAACCCAAAGCGGCTGTCGCCGAGTACCTGCGTTTTAGGTGGTAGGCCACTGGGTCTCTTATTCACGTTGTACTTCAGCGGCGTTTCCGACGAGGGTGTTAGACCCGACTACGGCCTCGACATAACGCGCAATTCGAATGGCCGCACCTTTATTGGCAGTGATCTGGTTGCCCTCCAAGCGAACCTTGGCCCTGTCCTGTGCCTCGAGGCCGTGCAGGCCGTTCTCGGCCAGGATATTTCCCTGCACCACCGCTTCACTCAGGCTGCGAACGACAATGCCACAGAGGGTGTTGCGCAGGATTTGATTGGCCTCGAGCACCGGGCTGGCCCGGTGATCCACCAGAATCCCGTGGGTCTGGTTGGCCTCGAGGATGTTGGCCCTGGCGCTGCCCGACGACTGCTCCAGGTACGCCAAGCCTGCCATATTGCTGTTCCGCACGGTGTTCTTCTCCAGGGTGGGCTGGCTACGTCCCAGCAAAGCAATCCCGTACATCCCACTCCCCTCGATGGTGTTGCCATGGGCGCTTCCGGCAGCCTCATCGGTATAGACCAGCCCGTACTCAGGATGGTCTAAGAGGCGGTTTTCGCTCAACACGGGCTTAGCCCACTGGCTTACCAGAATGCCCGAGGGGCTGTTCTTCTCCAGCAGGTTCTGGCGGGCCTCGCCAGCCGCACGCTCGAGATACCACAGGCCGCCCCGTCCATTCTCCCTTACCGTATTGCCCTCCAGTAGCAGGTTGCTCTCACCCATCAGCACAATACCCTGTAAGCTCTGCCCTTCCACCGTGTTGCCCGTCAGGGTTCCACTGGTTTTACCGCGAAAGACCAGCCCGGCCCCCCGGTTGGTCCGAATCTGATTGCTTTGCAGGCTCAAGTTGGCCTGCTCCAGGGCCAGCAAACCCCCTTCGGTATTGGCTTCCAGCAGGCTATTTTGCATTTCAAGCTGGGCCTGCCCGGAGAGCAACAAGCCAGAACCCTGGTTTTCTCGAACCGTCAGGTTCTCGGCGGCAATTTGGGCATTCTCATCGGCTTCCAGGCCGTTGCCTTTATTGGCTCGCAGGACTACCTCCCTCAGCACTACCTGGCTTTGCCCGTACCACGAGAGCCCGGCACTGTCGTTGGCCTCGATGGTCGCCCGCTCGAGCAACAGCCGGGCCTCCCCGGCGGCCTCGATACCGCGCAACTGGTTCTGGCTCACCTGCCCACCCCGCAGGGTGAGCCTCCCGTTGCCGGAGACAAAAATGCCCACCCCCAGTCCGGCTTCCTGGCGGCTGGTACGTCCTCCACGTACAGTTATGCTAGAAAGCTCGAGCTCCCCTCGTCGCACCTGCACCACATCGGCTGCGGCCTGCCCGCGGTACACGATGGCAAGGTTTCGCACGCTTAGCTTGCCCCGGCCTGCGTAGCGCAATACAAACCCACCCGCCGAAGAGACCAGGCGGGTCTGCTCACGTCCCTGCCCCACCAGGGTCACGCTGTTGGCGACCTCGAGGCCCCTGGGCAGTACATACTCACCTGCCGCCAGCGTTACGGTGCTGCCCTCGGGGGCCCTTGCCAGGATGGAGGTCAGGTCGGCACCCGGTTTGGGATTCGGGGTGAAGGGCTGACCCAGGAACTGCGAAGTTCCGCGCCGGTTGCCCGAAAAGCTATTTTGTCGACGTGTAGGATTGGCCGTGGCCTCCACATACACGCCCCAAACGCGGTTGGCCCGCAGGGTATTTCCCTCGATGAGGGGCCGTGCTTGCCCGGCCACATAAATGCCGTTAGCGTGGTTGCCTTCGATGCTCTTTCCCCGCACCTCACCCCTGGCCTCGTCGTAAAAGGCCACTCCCGCGTCGCGCGTGCCGCCCACCCCACCGCCTTGCAACATGCCCCGGGCCTCCTCCGCCCCCTCCCCCCCTTGCG
>CAZIXH010000373.1:0-7721 GCA_964543055.1 uncultured bacterium | reverse complement strand
TTGCTGGGCGTTGACCACATCCATGATCACGCCCCCCTTGAACATTTCAGCGAATCCAGTTTTGACCCGCAAAGTTCCTTTTTCCATAACTACCTCCAACACCGTAGCATAAGGCTTTTTCGCTCAGCCTCCTAGAGCGCTTTTCACAAACACAGAGCCATCCGGGTTTGAGAATCCCCTGTCCCAGACAAGACCGTTGCCAGCAATACGGGCAGCAGTTCGCCACAGAGGTTTTGCTCACAGCCGTTGACCTATGGCTTGACCCCTTACCAGGCTACGGTGATGATAAAAAGAAAACCAGGTTAGGGCAAATAGGCTACAGGGTTGCGGGCCGCACCGCCCACCCGTACTTCAAAGTGGAGGTGGGGGCCGGTGCTCCAACCAGTCGAGCCTACATAACCCAGCAAATCCCCTCTGGCGACCCACTGGCCAGGACGCACTGCAATACGTGACATATGACCGTAGAGGGTCTCATGGGCCCCACCGTGATCCAGGATGACATGCAGGCCATAGCCAAAGCGGCTCCAGCCGGCAGTGTCTACCTGGCCAGCTCTGGCCGCATAGATAGGGGTGCCCGTCGGTGCAGCCAGGTCAATACCGGTGTGGAAACGCTGGAATACACCACGGCGGCCAAAATAGGTGGTGATGGTAAAGTTCGACATGGGCCAGCGATACCCCGCTGCGGCCACCACCGCATTGGCCCGCCGGAGACGGGGCTGGCTCTGGACTTGCTGTTGTTGACGCACCCGGGCCTGCTGCTCAAGGCGCCGTTGCTCTTCTTGCTGCTTGCGGCGAGCTTCCTCGCGCTGACGTCGCTCTTCAGCCAGTCGGCGCTCTTCTTCTTCGCGGGCTTTGCGCTCCGCTTCGCGAATTTGCAGCAGACGGTCGTAGGTGGTTTTGGCCTGTACCCCCGGCAAAAGAACCAGATCCCCCACCTGCACATCAGTCGGCGAGTTCAGCTCGTTCGCCTTGGCCACTTCGGCAACCGAAAGCCCAAAGCGGCTGGCCAGGTCCTGGATGGTCTCGCCCTGCTTAAGGCGAACAAGCAGGCCCGGCTCTCCGGTGGGAATGTAGAGCGTAGAGCCGACCTCGAGGCGATCCAGGCTGGGCAGGCCAGGGTTGGCCGAAACCAGCCCCAGAACCGTTAAGTCAAAGCGATTGGCCACCGACTGCACCGTATCGCCCCGGCGGACGATATAGGTGCGTACACCCGGCGGCAGGCGGCTTTCGTCGTTGGCCTCTTCGACCAAAGGAATTCGCAGCACCTGACCAGGGCGCAAGGCAACGCCCTCGAGGCCGCTGCTGTACATGATGGCCCTGGCATCTACCCGGTATCGGCGCGCAATCTGGCTCAGGGTATCACCGGGCTGTACGGTGTACATGACCCAACCCTTGCGGGCAGGCGAGTCTACCGCGATTTCGGTTCCTGGCAGGTTAGCCTGGGCCAGCCCCATCGGTAGACCGAGTACGCCCGTCGCCAGCACACTGCTCAAGAGTTCGGTTATGGCCAAAGTCAACCTCCAAAACTGCACATTAGCACGAAGGAGTTACTTGTAAGCGACTCCTTTTGTGGAACCTCAGGATATCTGGGTCTGCTACCGGAATACCCTGTGTTCCCATGACTTCCGCAGGGAGTATACCTATTTTCCCCCCAAAGTTGCAAGGAACTCCTTATTGGTCTTGGTACGGGACAGTCGTCCCAGCAACATTTCCATGGCTTCGGCAGGATCCATATCAGCCAATACCTTGCGCAACAGCCACATCTTCTGGATGACCTCCTCGCCCAAAAGCAGCTCCTCGCGGCGGGTGCCCGACTTGAGAATGTCAATGGCTGGGAAGATGCGGCGCTCCTCGAGGCGACGGGAAAGGTGCAGTTCCATGTTGCCGGTACCCTTGAACTCCTCGAAAATCACATCGTCCATGCGGCTGCCGGTTTCGACCAAAGCCGTAGCCAGGATGGTCAGCGACCCCCCACCCCGAATATTGCGGGCCGCCCCCAGGAAGCGCTTGGGAAAGTGTAGCGCCGCCGAGTCCAGACCCCCCGACAGGGTGCGCCCGGTGGGCGGCGTGACCAGGTTGTTAGCCCGGGCCAGGCGGGTAATGGAGTCCAGGAGAATCAGCACGTGGCCCCCCTCCTCCACAATGCGGCGGCTGCGCTCGTGCACGAATTCCGCTACCCGAATATGGTTTTGCTGCGGTTCGTCGAAGGTCGAAGCGATTACATCAGCCCCCTCTACGGACTCACGAAAATCGGTGACCTCCTCGGGCCGCTCGTCGATCAACAGCACGATTACCTTTATGTCGGGCTCATTGCGCAATACCGCCCGGGCTACTTTCTTCAGGAGGGTGGTCTTGCCCGCTTTGGGAGGGGCCACAATCAGACCGCGTTGACCCCGACCTATCGGCGCCAGCAGGTCTATAACCCGGTTGGAAGACTCCTCACCGGTGGTCTCGAGGATAATCTGGCGGTCAGGGAACTGTGGAATCAGGTCGTCGAACTTGGGGCGTTTAGCGGCGGCCTCGGGGTCGAGGTTGTTAACCGCCTCCACCTTCATGAGGGTACCGTAACGCTCATTCTCACGCGCCGGACGGGCCTTGCCCACGATATAGTCGCCCGTGCGAAGCTGATACTGCTTAATCAGGCCCGCCGAGACAATCACCGTGCGGGACTCCATGGTGTAGAGGCTTTCCTGCAAGAAGCCGTAGCCATCCTGGCTGATTTCCAGATAGCCCTTGGCAATGGCCAGGCCCTCCTCGCTGGCCTCCTGCGATAGCAGGAGCATCACCAGCTCGTCTTTGGAGAGCTTCTTGTAGTTGGGAATACCGGCTTCGGCAGCCAGCAGGTGCAGTTCGGGCAGGATGCGGCTCGAGAGCTCCTGGTAGCTGAGCGGCACCTGGCTTTCGGCTTTGCGGCGGATTTTCTTGCCGGTACGGGTCACGGTGACCTGGGCTTCGGGGTTGGGGTCGGCGGTGGTTGTTTTTGGCATTGCAATGGCTCCAGTTCTAAAAAGGGGTTCTGGGCACTACACCTGGGCGCTGGCCTTAGCCCAGTCTTCCAGGAAGGCTTTCAGGCCAAGGTCGGTCAGGGGATGCTTGATAAGCTGCTGAAACACCTTGGCGGGCATGGTGGCGATATCGGCGCCCAGCATGGCGGCCTGGGTCACATGACGGGGGTGGCGAATCGAGGCAGCCAAGATGCGGGTGCTGAGGTTTTGCACCTGGAATAGCTCGGCAATCTCGCGGATCAGCTCCATGCCCTCCCAGGAGATGTCGTCTATGCGGCCCAGGAAGGGCGAGACACACCAGGCCCCGGCCTTGGCGCACAAAAGGGCCTGATTGGCCGAGAACACCAGGGTCATGTTTACCCGGATACCCTCTCCGGAGAGGGTTTTGCATGCCTTGAGGCCCTCAATGGTGGTGGGCAGCTTGACCACTACGTGCTCGTCGATGGCGGCCAGGCGACGCCCTTCGGCCACCATCTCGGCAGCCGTGGTCGAAACCACCTCCGCCGAGACCGGCCCCTGCACGATCTGGCATATTTCTTTGATGGTGGGCTCGAGCGGACGACCCGACCTGGCCATCAAGGAGGGGTTGGTAGTAACGCCTGCCAGCACGCCCCAGGCCGCGATTTCCCTGATTTCGCTCACTTCGGCAGTATCGAGGTATAAGTCCATACGGCATTTACTCCTTCCCGCGTCTGACCACATTTGTGCGGATTTCCAGGCGAGTATATCGCTGGTTTGGGATGAGAAGCAAGAGATGGATTGTTGACGCGGGGATAGCAGCTTGCTACCATTCAGGTTAGCCGGTTGCCAGCAGTGGAATATAGCACATGCTGCACCTGGTGTAAAGAGCCGGGGACGAGTACGCTTTCAGCGACCACAAAGCGAGCCTGGGAGGGTGCAAGCCAGGCGGCAACCTGAAAGCCGAAAATCACCCCGTGCACGTTTGGGAAGAACAGGCCAAGCCCCAGTAGACCCCAACGGGTGCGCCCGATACAGCGCGCTAGAGTGCCTGAAGCGGGCCAATAGCCAATAGTCTATAGCCGAGAGCCAAAGGTTTTTTTACCTCCTAAGCTAGAAGCTATAAGCTATCAGCTATCGGCACCATTCAGGAAGTGCGGTGGTAACGCGGGATATACTTCTCGTCCGCACCTGAGGAACCTATAGGTCACAGGTCGGGCGTTTTTGTTGATGGGAACACCTGTACCCTGGCCCGGAAAGGTTTCTCAGAAAGGAACCAGCCATGGTGGAGGAGAAAAAGCTGTTTGAAGAGGTGTCCGAGACCAATTTCCCCAGGCTAGAAGAGGCCGTGCTGGCTTTCTGGCGCGATCAGCAGATATTTGCCAAATCTGACCAGAAACCCGCGCCAAAGGGCGAGTTCGTTTTCTATGAAGGCCCCCCAACGGCCAACGGCAAGCCGGCCATGCACCACGTGCTGGCCCGTAGCTTCAAGGACATCTTTCCGCGCTACAAAACCATGCAGGGCTACCATGTCACCCGTAAGGGGGGCTGGGATACCCACGGCCTGCCGGTGGAAATTGCGGTGGAAAAAAAGCTGGGGGTGCTGGGCCGCAAAACCCTGAACCGCGAGCAGATTGCCGAGTTCACCCAGCAGTGCCGCGAGTGGGTGTTTGCCAATATCGAGGACTGGAACTACTTCACCGAGCGGATGGGCATGTGGGTAGACCTGGAAAACGCCTACATCACCTATCACAACAGCTACATCGAGTCGGTGTGGAACCTCTTGAAGCGCATGTGGGATCGGGGCATGGTGGTGCAGGACTACAAGGTGGTGCCCCTATCGCCGCGCATCTCCACTACCCTTTCCCAGAACGAAATTGCCGATGGCTACCGCGAGGTGGACGATCCCAGCGTGTATGTGCGCTTCCCGCTGAAGCTGGAAACCACCCCCCCGGCAGTGCGCGAGCGGCTCATGGCCCAGGGGGTGCGGCTGGAGGATCTGGACAACCTAGCCATCCTGGTCTGGACCACCACCCCCTGGACACTGCCCTCCAACACCATGGCAGCGGTGAACCCCGAGATGGATTATGCGGTAGTGCGCTCCCCCTCGGTGGGGCATCTGATTTTTGCTGCCGAGGCAGTGGAGCGGCTAAAGGAGCTGCATAAAGAAGCGCTCGAGGTGGTCGCTCACCTCAAGGGGAAAGACCTCGAGTGGTGGGAGTACACCCCCCCCTTCCCCGAAGTAGCTGTGGAGCTGGGGGTGCTGAAGGAGCAGGGGGAAAAGCGTCCGGACGGCAGGCCGGTGATGCACTTTGTGGCCCTGGCCGACTTTGTGAGCGCCGAAGACGGCTCCGGGGTAGCCCACGAGGCCCCGGTCTACGGGGCCGAGGACTTAGAGCTTGCCCGTCAGTACGGCACCCCCCTGCTCTTTGGCACCAATGAGTACGGCCTTATGCAGGTCACCGAGGAGCGCGGCAAGTTCTTCAAGGATGCCGACAAGGGGCTCATTCGCATCATGAAGGAACGGGGGATCCTGTACCACGCAGGCCAGATTCGCCACCGCTACCCCTTCCACGACCGCACCGGCGACCCCATCCTCTACTTTGCCAAGCCGAGCTGGTACATCAAAACCTCCAACTTCCGGCAGGCGCTCTACGACAACAACGAAAAGATCAACTGGTTCCCCGAACATATCAAACACGGGCGCTTCGGCAACTGGCTCAAGGACAACGTGGACTGGGCCATCAGCCGCGAGCGCTACTGGGGCACCCCGCTGCCCTTCTGGGTCTCGGAGGACGGTTCGGAGAAAATTTGCGTGGGCAGCGTGCGCGAACTTTCGGAGCTGGCAGGCCGCGACCTCTCCGACCTGGATCTGCACCGCCCCTACGTGGACGAAATTACCTTTGTCAAAAACGGCAAAACCTTCCGCCGGGTGCCCGAGGTGCTCGACGTCTGGTTCGACTCCGGGGCCATGCCCTATGCCCAGTGGCATCTGCTACTGGACGAACAGGGCCAACCCCTCGCCGGTACCGAGGAAAACTACCGGCTCTGGCAACGCCACTTCCCCGCCGACTACATCTGCGAGGCCATTGACCAGACCCGGGGCTGGTTCTACTCGCTCCACGCCATCTCGACCCTGCTCTATAACCAGCCTTGCTTCAAGAACGTGATCTGCCTGGGGCACCTGGTAGACGAGAAGGGCCACAAGATGTCCAAGAGTAAAGGCAACGTGGTGGAGCCCTTGCCAATGTTCGACCAGTACGGGGCCGACGCGGTGCGCTGGTACCTCTTTACCGGCTCCGAGCCGGGCGAGCAGAAGCGCTTTTCTGAGCGGCTGGTGCAGGAGGCCCAGCGGGGCTTTTTGGGCACGCTGTGGAACGTGTACAGCTTCTTCGTGCTGTATGCCAACCTGGACCGACCCAACCTGCAAAACCGCCCTGCGGTGGCGGATCGGCCCGAGATGGACCGGTGGCTGGTGGCCCGCCTGCAGCAACTAGTTGAACGGGTCACGGCCAGGCTGGATGCTTACGATGCCCGTGGAGCGGGGAAGGAACTCGAGCAGTTTGTGGAAGAACTTTCCAACTGGTACGTTCGCCGCAACCGCCGCCGTTTCTGGAAAAACGACGACCCCACCGACCGGGAGTCGGCCTACGCCACCCTGTGGGAGGCCCTGGTTACCGTAGCGCAGTTGGCTGCCCCTTTCACCCCCTTTGTGGCCGAGGCCCTGTGGCAAAACCTGGTGCGGAAGGTGCGGCCCGAAGCCCCCGAGTCGGTACACCTGTCGGACTGGCCCAAAGCCGACCCTGCGCTGCTAGACGAGACCCTGCTAACCCAGATGGGGGCGGTGGTGAAGGTGGTGGGGCTGGCCCGGAGCGCGCGGGCCATCAGTGGGGTCAAGACCCGGATGCCCTTACCCAGGGTGCTGGTAACGGCCCCCACCGAAGCCGAGCTGGCGGGGTTGCGCCATTTTGCCGATGAAATTGCCGAGGAACTGAACGTCAAGCAGGTTGAGGTACTGGGGTTGGGCGAGGAACTCCTGACCTACCGGGTGTTGCCTAACCTGCCGGTGATGGGCAAAAAGTACGGCAAGCTGGTGCCCGCCATTCGGGCCGCCCTGGCCGAACTAGACAGCAAGATGGTGGCCAGAACCATCAAGGCTGGACACAATGTTAGCCTCGAAACCGGTGCTCTGGACGGATCGAACATAAGTCTTGCGCCGGAAGAACTGCTGCTCGAGGCCCTCTCACCCGAAGGCTACTCGGCCCAGGAGCAGGATGGCTATCTGGCGGCCCTCGAGGTCAAACTGGATGAGCAGTTGTTGCTCGAGGGCCTGAGCCGCGACCTGATTCGGTTGGTGCAACAAGCCCGCAAAGAGATGGGCCTGAACGTCTCGGACCGCATCCACCTGACCTATGCTGCCGAGGGCAAATACGCCGAGTCCCTGGTGCAGTTTGGCCAACGGCTTCAGGAGGAAACCCTGGCCCTCTCGCTGGTGCAAACAGCGCCGGTGGGCTATGTCACCGAACTGTCCGACGAGGAGGGCGCCGTCAAGTTTGGCCTCTCCAAAGCGTAGCGAAAACCACATAGGCCACATACCTGGTGTAGTTGCTAGCAAACCAGGGCTAACGCTGACAAGCCGCCGGCCAGGTAGGTAATTTTGACTATTCCGAAGCTGTGAATACTCGTAATTATACCAAATCTATGTAGATAATAATACATGCCGAGCAAAGCCATACCCCTACACCCCCACCTGAGCCT
>CAZIXH010000372.1:0-8577 GCA_964543055.1 uncultured bacterium | reverse complement strand
TAATGTACGCCCGTACCTGGGCTTCGTCCACCTGATACGAACCCGACTGCTGGGCAGCATACTCGGCAGCAGCCATCCCTGCCCTGCGCCCAAACACCACCAGGTCGGATAGCGAGTTGCCGCCCAGGCGGTTGGCGCCGTGCAGACCACCGGCCACCTCGCCGGCGGCAAATAGGCCCGGCACGTTGGTGGCCTGGGTGTCGGGGTCTACCCGAACCCCGCCCATCACATAGTGGCAGGTAGGGCCCACCTCCATGGGCTCCTTGGTGATGTCCAGGTTGCCGAGCTTCATGAACTGGTGGTACATGCTGGGGAGTTTCTTTTTGATGTAATCGGCGGGACGCCGGCTAGCAATATCCAGGAAGGCCCCGCCGTGGGGGCTGCCCCGGCCTTCGTTGACCTCCTTGCGGATGGCTCGAGCCACCACATCACGGGTGAGGAGCTCCGGGGGCCTCCGGGCGTTGCGGTCGCCTTGCAGCCAGCGCTCGGCCTCCTCTTCGGTCTCGGCGAACTCGCCTTTGTAGCGCTCAGGCACATTGTCGAACATGAAGCGCTTGCCTTCGCTGTTCTTGAGTACCCCGCCCTCGCCGCGGACCCCCTCGGTGACCAGAATGCCCATCACACTGGGGGGCCAGACCATGCCGGTGGGGTGGAACTGGATGAACTCCATGTCAATCAGGTCGGCGCCCACCATGCTGGCCAGCGAGAAGCCGTCGCCGGTGCACTCCCAGGAGTTGGAGGTAATCTGGTAAATACGCCCCAAACCCCCCGTTGCCAGCACCACCGCCTTGGCCCGGAAGACCAGGAATTCGCCGGTCTGACGGCTAAAGCCCAGCGCACCGACCACCCGGCCCGCATCGGTGAGGAGGCGGTAGATGGTGGTTTCCATGTGGGCGTTGATGCCCATCTTGACCGCGTGGTCTTGCAGGGTTCGGATGAGCTCGAGGCCCGTGCGGTCGCCGACGTGGGCCAGCCGGGGGTAGGAGTGCCCGCCAAAGTTGCGCTGGTTAATGCGTCCGTCCGGGGTGCGGTCGAACACAGCGCCCCACTGCTCGAGCTCGCGTACGCGGTCGGGGGCCTCCTTGGTGTAGTTCTGCACCATTTTCCAGTTGTTGAGCATGCCCCCGCCCTTGAGGGTGTCGCGGAAGTGAACCTTCCAGTTGTCCTCCTGGCGCACGTTGCCCATAGCGGCGGCCATGCCTCCCTCGGCCATCACGGTGTGGGCCTTGCCCAGAAGGCTTTTGGTAACCACCCCTACCCTGGCCCCTTTTTCGATAGCGGCGATGGCGGCCCGCAAGCCCGCGCCGCCAGCCCCAATCACCAGTACGTCGTAATCGTAGGTTGTGTAGGATTCCATATGGCTCCTTTTAGAAGAAGCGGACATCGGTAAGAATGCCCTTGGAAAGCAGACGGATGTAGATGTCGGTCACCCATACGGTCATCAGGCTCAGCCAGAACCAGAGACCATGCTGCTCATTGAGCTGGCTGATGCGCTGCCACAGGGTGTAGCGGCCTTTGTGCCTGGAGAAGCAGTTCAGGCAGCCACCCGCCAGGTGCCGCCAGGAGTGGCAGGAGAAAATGTAGAGCGAAAGAAAGGTCACGTCCAGCAGCATGATCAACGTACCCAGCCCCATGCCGAAGCCGTCCTCAAAGAAGAAGGCTTTACCTGCTTCGTAGATGTGGAAAAACAACGCAAAAACGGCCAGATACCAGAAGTAACGGTGCAGGTTGTTGAGCACAAAGGGAAATTTGCGCTCGCCGGAGTAGCTGCGCTTGGGTTCGGCCACCCAGCAGGCGGGCGGATCCCAGAAAAAGGCCCGGTACATGTTGCGCCGGAAGTAGTAGCAAGTAGCCCGGAAGCCTATGGGAATCCAGATCACCAGGAATGCCGGGGAGAAAGGCAGCCACTCGAGTTTTTCGGCGCTGGTGAAGGGTATGGAGTAGAAGGGGGACGTGTAGGGACCAAAGTGAAAGTCTGATCGTTGTAGCACTGCCCAGATGGTGTAAATGACAAAGGAGGTAAGTACCACGGCGACCAGAAGGGGCTCGAGCCACCACAGGTCCTGGCGTTCGGTTAGCCGTTTATCTGTACCAATCACAGGTTTCGTGCTCATTTCCCCTAGACTATACCCGCTTTTAGCCTGGTGTGAAAATAAATGAGGCCCACAACGCCGGATGAAAGGAACTGGTGTAATTAATAACACTCATTCCAATCTACCCGGCCTGCATGGCCCACCCGTCAGCTTCAGAACGGCCTTTTCTGCCTTCGATTGACAGCTAACCCCCTTTTGCCCATAATGATGGGCTGTTGAGACGACCCCAAGGTGGCCGTCTTGCAGGGCTGCGGACAAGGTGCAGGGTAGGCCCCGGTGCTTGAAAGCCGCAAGCTTTTGGAGGATACGAGGTTGGAACTGTTCGGTTTTGGCCCGCACCTGATGATAGACGGCTACCACGCAAATGCAGAAAAACTGGCCGACTTCGAGCTGATTAGGCAGGTACTCGATCAGCTACCCGAAGAGATGGAGATGACCAAAGTGCTGCCGCCGGTAGTGCAGCGCTATCCGGCCATGCCCGGCCAGACGGAAGGGATTACCGGGGTGGTGATTATCGCCGAAAGCCACATCGCCATTCATACCTTCCCCAGCCAGCGTTTTATCAGCGTGGACATTTTTTCCTGCAAGGAGTTTGATCTGGGCAAGGCCCTCAAGCGAGTGGTGGAACACTTCGAAATTGGGCGCTACGAGACCTATCTGATTAACCGGGGCAAGGAGTACCCCAAAGACATCGAACTCGCCCGGCAGATTGTGGTAGGCGAACGGGAATACGTGGAGGCCCGTATCGGATAGCTGCCAGCAACCGCGCATGGGCGTCAGGGCCGGGAGAAATCCCGGTTTTTTTAGAACATGGGAACCGTCATTCTGGTAGGAGGGGCGCTCAGGGCCGATAACCAAGCGGTGTTTGGGAAAATCCTCGAGCACTGCGGCCCCCGCATCGGCATCTTTACCACCGCCAGCAGCGACCCGGCCCAGAGCTGGGAAGTGAACGCGGCCCTGTTCAGGGCGCAGGGCTTTGACCCCCAACACATCGGCATCACGGTTGAAAACGCCCCTATCCTTGCCCAAGACCCTGCTGTGCTCTCGCAAATGCAAGACTGCTCGGGGTTTTTCTTTGCCGGGGGGGATCAGCGCCAGATTACCCAGGCTTTGCTGGGAACCCCTGTCCTGGCGCTACTGGAGCGTCAGTTTGCCGAGGGAGCCGGGGTGGCCGGCAGCAGCGCTGGCACAGCGGCAATGGCCGACCCGATGATTGCCGGGGGCCAGAGCCTGGACACCTGGTTGGGCGAAGGCGAGATGCTTTGTATGCAGCCTGGGCTGGGTTTGGTCAAAAACCTGCAGGTAGACCAGCATTTTCTGGCCTGGGGGCGCTTTGGGCGGCTGATGCGGGCGGTGGAGCAAGCCGGGGTAGGGCTCGGCGTGGGGGTGGACGAAAATACCGCGCTGGTGATGCCAGAGGGAAGCCCCTGGGAAGTGGTGGGCGAGAGCCACGTGGCCTTCCTCGAGCGCACCCTGACTGGCTGGCAGGTGAGTCTGCTGGCCCAGGGGGACCGCTACGACCCGGCCCAGGGGGAATTCCAGATACACCCTGGCCGCAGCCTCATTCAAGGGCCTGACCCGGAACTGAAAAATCTGGTAAGCACCGATATCTTTGCGCCGTATGCCTTACCCCAGACGCTGAACCGCCTGGTGCAGAGCGCCGAACAGACGGCCATTGGGCTGTCGTTTCGAGCCAGCCCGGAGGATGGCTTCAGCGCCCGGGGGGTTCGGGTGCGTTTCTTCAAAACCCCCCATACGATGGGCTACAGCGGCCCTTCGACGCCTGGAGAGCGCTTCAGTGTGGTGCGGGTGGGGTTGGCGCTCGAGGCGATTCGGGTACAGGTAGAGCCGGTGGCCTGAGGCCCGGCCCGCTACCCCGACCAGCCCAGGCGTGCCGAGACCGCGTCGGCGGCCTGGCGCACTCGAGCGCCCAGCTCGCTCAACCGTTCGTCGGGAACCCGGGTCGCGGGGGCCGAGAGCGACATTGAGGCCACCACCTTACCCCGGTTGTCGTGGATGGGCGCGGCAATGCAGCGCACCCCGTCCTCGCGCTCTTCATCGTCGAGTACGTAGCGGCGCTGGCGGGCTTCCTGGAGGGTGCGTAAAAAGTGCTCCAGGGTGGTGATGGTTTTGGCGGTGTAGGGCTTGAAAGGCCCCGCGCCCACAATGCGCCGCACCTCGGCCTCGCCATGCTCCAGTAGTAGCGCCTTGCCCACCCCGGTGCAGTAGATGGGGGCCCGGGCCCCGATGCGGGTAAACATGCGGATGAGCTGCCGCCCCTCCACCTGGGCGATGTAGATGACCTCGTGGCCGTCCAGCACCGCCAGGTTGACGGTCTCGTTGAGCTCGTCCACCAGTTTTTCCATCTCGGGGGTGGCTGCCTCGATCAGCCCGCCCCGCGTCAGGAAGGCCGAGCCTACCTGGTAGGCCCGCAGGCCCACCTTCCACAGGCCCCTGGCCTCGTCCCAGTCGGCAAAACCCCGGCGGCGCAGGGTTTCCAGGAGCCGGTAAGCGGTGCTGGGGGAGAGGTCGGTCTTGCGGGCCAGTTCCGAAAGGGAGAGGGTCTCGGCCTCGGACAGCACTTCCAGCAGGTGCAGGCCGCGCTCGAGGGTGCGTACCTCGCCTACCTCCGAAGAGCGGCTGCGCCCTGGACGACGCTTGGTTTCCATGTCAAAAGCTTAAGGGAGCAGGAGATATTTTTCAACTAATGCAAAACAATCTCATTGGTTGACAAACTCATTTTCTAAGGGCTAGGCTTGGGCCTGGAAAGGGGCAGGCAGTTCTGTGCCCCGTTCACCCTACCAGGAGACCCCTATGAGCCAGATGCCCAAAGGTGTTCAGATTATCGGCCCCAAACTGCCCGCCTCCGATACCGTGCTGACGCCGGAGGCGATGGCTTTCCTGGCCGGACTTCAGCGTGAATTCAACGCGGTTCGTAAAGGTTTGTTGCAGCGTCGCGCCGAAGTCGCCCGGCGCATCGAGGCCGGTGAGAAACCGGATTTCCTGCCTCACACCCGCTTCATACGGGAGGGCGACTGGAAAGTCGCGCCCGCGCCGCCCGACCTCAACGACCGCCGCACCGAGATTACCGGCCCCACCGAGCGCAAGATGATGATCAACGCCCTCAACTCGGGGGCCAAGGTCTTCATGGCCGACTGCGAGGACTCCCTTTCGCCTACCTGGGAGAACGTGGTGCAGGGCCAGCAAAACCTGATGGACGCGGTGCGCCGCACCATCAGCCTGAGCACGCCCGAAAAGGAGTACCGGCTGAACGAGAAAATCGCCACCTTGCTGGTGCGTCCGAGGGGCTGGCACCTGGTAGAGCGGCACGTGCTGGTGGACGGCGAACCCATGTCGGGGAGCCTCTTCGACTTCGGACTGTACTTTTTCCACAACGCCCACGAGCTACTGCGGCGGGGTAGCGGGCCCTACTTCTACCTGCCCAAGCTCGAGAGCCACCTCGAGGCCCGCCTCTGGAACGAGGTCTTCAAGTTTGCCCAGAGCTACCTGGGCATTCCGCAGGGCACCATCCGGGCCACAGTACTTATCGAGACCATTCTGGCCGCCTTCGAGATGGAGGAAATCCTCTACGAGCTGCGCGAGCACGCAGCCGGTCTCAACGCCGGGCGCTGGGACTACATCTTTAGCTGCATCAAGAAATTCGCCACCCACGATGTGCTCTTCCCCGACCGCGCCCAGGTCACCATGACGGTCCCCTTCATGCGGGCCTACACCGAGCTGCTGGTGCGAACCTGCCACAAGCGCGGCGCCCACGCCATTGGGGGCATGTCGGCCTTCATCCCCAGCCGCAAAGACCCCGAGGTCAACGCCAAGGCCATCGAGCAGGTCACCAAGGATAAAGAGCGCGAATCGGGCGACGGCTTCGACGGCACCTGGGTAGCCCACCCCGACCTGGTGCCGGTGGCCCTGGCAGTCTTCGACAAGGTGCTGGGCGAAAAGCCCAACCAAAAAGACCGTCTGCGCGAGGATGTGGACGGCAAAATCAGGGCTGAACACCTGATCGATTTCAATGTGCCGGGCGGCAAGATTACCGAGGCTGGGATTCGCAACAACATCAGTGTGGAGCTTCAGTACATGGCGGCCTGGCTGGGGGGCAGTGGGGCGGTGGCCATTTTCAACCTGATGGAAGATGCCGCCACTGCCGAAATCTCCCGTTCGCAACTGTGGCAATGGCTCCGCAAGGGCGCAAAACTCGAGGACGGGCGTACCTTCACCCCGGAGCTGTACGCCCAGCTCAAGCAGGAGGAGATGGCCAAGCTGGCGGGTATGAAGAACCTCGAGGAGGCCGCCCAACTGCTGGACGAACTGGTGCTGCAACCCGAGTTCAAGGAGTTTCTGACCCTGCCCGCTTACGAGCGGCTGGACTGAAAATACGGGGTTTTTAACTCAGAACCGAGGTCGTTATCGCATCCTCCATGCTCATACTGAGAACGGCTGCAACAGCGGCATAAGGGTCGTCGAATCTAACAACCAAACCACCTGTCATTCCGAGGAGGCGTTCGCCGACGAGGAATCCGGTACAGCACAGGGCTAGTGAATGTTGGGGAAGGTGGCGTATCGGATTCCTCGCTGTGCTCGGAATGACACTTTTGACTGGGTTTTTGTGCCTTTCGCTTCACCGTCCTGAGTATCATTTGCATGGACATCGTTGTTGCAACCCCTCACCCATCGACACCGGGTTACCGTCAGAAATGTTTTTTCGGCAAAATCAGCACCAAACTGGCTGGCGGTGTCGCCACCCTCTCCCGCAAGGGGAGAGGGAAAGGGGAAAACGACAAAAGCCTGTCGCACCCTTCACAGAAGTGGCCGCCTGGATAGGCGGCCATTGTTCTGTTGGAATATAGCGTTCTAGGCGGCTTTGGTCCTGGTTTTTGCCTTGCTGACTTTGACCATTGAGGGTTCTTCCGGGTTCCGCTCGTCGCTGCGGAGGCGGGCCAGGGGGGTCACGCGCTGGACTTCCAGAACGCGCTTATAGCGCCTGGTTTTGGTTTCCTGGTCTTCCCAGACCTCGGTTTTGAGTGAGCCTTCCAGCAGTAGCTGTGAACCCTTCTTTAGATCGGCAAACTGCACCGCCAGGTCGCGCCAGGCTTCCAGCTCGATGTAGTGGCTGCGGGCATGTCCTGCCGAAGCATCCCAGCTCGAGAAGCCCAGGCTGGCCCTGGCCACCGGGGTTTTGAGCGAGGTCTGGCGGATTTCGGGGTCGGCGGTCAGGCCGCCCGACAAAATCACCCGGTTTTCGGCCCCGTAGAGCACCGGGCCCTTTTCTTCCTCGCGCACGTCGGCGTTCTCGAGCTTGAAGAGCTCCTCGCCTACCAGGCGCAGGCGCGAGCCCTTTACGCCGTCCGCATCCCAGGACTCGTAAACCAGGCGGCCCATGGCCTGGTAGGCCTGTCCGTTTGCCAATTGATCGGCCCAATACTCGGCCAGCTTGCCATAGAAGGTGAGGTCGGCGCGGGAGAAGAGGTGGTTCTCGCCGACGGCCCGCTTGCCGATGAGGGAAACCTCGAGCAAAGGGGTGCCTTTGGGCGTGTAACGAAGCTCGTGCTTGCTGAGGACACCGCTGATGAGGACCAGGTTGGTGGACATGTTTTACTCCTTGTGCATTACGGTCAGATACAGAGTTAGTAGGTCTTGAGGGTTTAGAAAGTAGTCAGTGAGAAGACGACATTGAAGTGAAACTGCACGGGCTATCCGCTATCGGTTATTTGCTACATTTAAGCTGCTTCCTTCAGCTTGCGCTGCTCGTACAGATAGGCCATGGCCTGGCGGGCTTGCAGGCGGGTGAAGGCGCCGGGTTCGCTGGGCTGCTCGAAACCCAGGGCCTGATAGTCGGCAGGCTTCAGGTACTTGAAGGCGAAGCTTGCATAGCGCCGGTCGGTTTCACCGTGCTGAGACACGGGCTCGAGCTGGGTGGCTTTTAGTTCGTCCACAAAAGCCTCGAGCTTCTGGAACGATTGCTCGGCCTCGGCCTCGCTCATCTGCCCCAGGGTTCGCAGCACCTGGTAGTAGTGTTCAACTGTATCCCCCAGAATGTAATGCTGCTTTAGAGCCTGGTGGAGGAGCAGGGCGAACCTGGCACGGGTCTGGAGGTTCTCCTCCACCGGTACCTCGGGGGAGGCTACCACCTCACCCGTGTCGCTGGTAATGACAAAGCCCTGCACCCGCTCACTGAGAGTTCGGGTGGTTTCGCGGTTGCGGGTGCCCTGCAAAACCTGGGCGGTTTCGGGGGCGTCGCGCAGCTCAATGCGACTGGTGGGAAAACCATCCTTGCCCTTGGAGACCGTCACGGTCAGCAAAAAGGGCACCCCGCTGAGATCGCCCTCGGCAGCTTGTTGCAGTTGGCGCAGATAGCCGTTGGCCCGTTCTACCCCCACCCGGCCCTTGATGTCGAGCTGGTAGACCCCCACGCTGGGCACCCCCACCACCTTGAAGCACAGGGTTCCGATGGGGCTGCAGGTAGGGG
>CAZIXH010000371.1:0-6159 GCA_964543055.1 uncultured bacterium | reverse complement strand
AGAGGGGGCCGCGCAAGAGCGAGAGGCCCAGCACGTTGGCGTGTGCGCTGTAGCCATGCTTGTACCCTCCCAGCAGGCTGACCCCGTAGCCCGCCTCGCTCAGGTCGGCCCAGCGCAAGGCCGGCACCTCTAAACGGGCTGCGTCCCAGGAGGTGTTGGCGTGGCTGGGCCGTGCAAGCGCCCCAAAGGCGGTATCGAACCAGGCCTCGTGGGTTCGCACGTTCAGGGGAAACAAAGCCCTCAGCAAGGTGCGGCGTTCCTGCCAGCGCACCCTGGTTTCGATTTCCAGGCGGCGGGAGCCCCCCCAGAGCCAGTAGGTCTGCTCGAGGCTCGAGGCCCCCAGCTTGCGCTCTACCCAGATGCCCGCCCGTAAAGGGCCCGCTTCGATGAGCTTGACCTGGCTGGCCGTAATCTCCTGGCCCTCCCGTCTGTACGACGCATCCAGGTCCCAGGCTTCCCAGTAGCGCGGCACATCGGTGTAGGCCCAGAGCTGGTTGCCGCGCCCGGCCAGCACCTCCCGCCGGTGGTCTTTGTCGTATAGGCGAGCCAGGGTGCCATCGGGGGCCACTTCCAGGCGCAGGTGCTGGTTTTCCAGCACCCGGCCCTGACCGTTCACCCGCACACTGGGGGTTCGGCGGGTATCCAGATGAGCAACCACAGCCAGGGTCAGATAACCCATCGCAGGCACCATCTGGTCTGCGGCAATCAGAATCTGGGAGCCCGCCTCCTGATACGGTACTTCGTCGCCAGCCGCGGTGAGCAGTCGGAAGAACTGCTCGGTGGGCCGCTCCATCTGGAGGCGCAGCAGACGGGGGCTGCTGCTCAGGTTCCACACCAAAAGATGGGCTACTGCCTCGGGGTGTATCTTGCGCACCTCGGCGGAAAGCAGCCCCAGGGCTTCCTGGCGCAGTACCTCGGCCTGGATCAAGGCCGTATGCAGGCTTTCGGCGGCTTCCTGAGGCACGGTGTGAATAGCAGAGCCGGGCAGGATGTCATGAAACTGGTTGAGCAGCAAGACCTTCCAGAAAGTCTCCAGGTCGTGGGCCGGGTAGCGGGGCTCGTCCAGGGTCAGGCGGGGGTCGAGGGGTTTGAGCGTGACCCACGACCAGGCCATCTCCGCCTCCCGCAGCGCCTGCTCGAGCCGCCCACCCAGTTCTTTGAGCCGGGCCTGGGTGGTGTAGGTGGCACGGTGGAGTTCCAGGTAGAGCTCACCCACCCAGACCGGCAAACCCGAGGCCGTTGCCTCCAGCCCCTGGTAGAAATCCTCTACCCGGCCCATCTCCAGCCGGGGCAGGCCGGGAAACTCGCGGTAGTGTCCAAAGCGCTCCATCATCGGGGCGCTGGGGCCGCCCCCGCCATCGCCGTAGCCAAAGGTCAGCAACGAGGTGTCGTGGTGGCGCTTACCCTTGAAGTTTTTCCAGGTGCCCGCCAAATCCAGGGCTTCCAGGCGTCCGTTGTAGCTTTCGTTGGGGTTCCAGAAAGCGTGGGCCAGCACCCTCGAGCCGTCCAGCCCCTCCCACTGCCAGAGGTCGTGGGGGAAGGGGTTGGTCTCGTTCCAGTTCAGCTTGGTGGTGAAAAAGTAAGGCAGCCCTCCCTGCTGCAAAAGCTGGGGCAGGTTGGCGGCAAAACCAAAGGTGTCGGGCAGCCAGGCCACCCGCGCCCGCTGGCCAAACTTCTGTTCAAAGTACCGCTGCCCGTAGAGCATCTGCCGCACCCAGGACTCCCCCGAGAGCAGGTTGCCGTCGGGCTCGACCCACATGCCCCCCACCGGCTCCCAGCGCCCCTCCTGTACCCGCGCTTTGACCTGGGCAAAGAGGGCCGGGTCTTCGGCCTCGAGCCAGGCGTAGGCCTGGGCGCTGGACTGGTTAAAGCACAGCTCGGGGTAGCGCTCCATCAGGTGCAGTACGGTCGCAAAGGTGCGGCGAATCTTGCGCCGGGTCTCCGCAATGGGCCAGAGCCAGGCCAGGTCTATGTGGGCATGGCCCGAGAGCACGAGCCGCCCCACCGAGGGGTAGCGCGAGCGGATGTGCTTAATGGCCTGCTGGAGAAAGAGGCGGGCCTCCTCCAGGCTCTGCCGGTGTTCGGCCTCCAGGGGCAGGCCCGGGCCCTCAAAGCGCCACTCCTCCCATAGCTTGGCGGTCTCCCCTGCCCAGGCGGAACGCTCGAGCTGGTTCAGGTAGCCCTGGGCCGGGCCTCGCGGCAGGCGGATGCGGGCAAAGGCCTCACTCAACGCGTCCAACAAAAGCGCTGCCAGGTCGGTCTCTACCTGGGGTACTGCCTCCAGCACCGACCGCAGTTCCGCACAAAGCGCCCGCACCTGGGGGTCGGGCACCAGAAGCGTGGCTTCCTCGAGCTTAGGCTCGGCAACAGGGCTGCCAAACAGCCCTCTGGGCACAGCCTCGACCTCGAGCCGCACCCCCTCTCCCCCCTGGGCCTGCGCCAGCAGGGGGTACTCGGTATGGTAGGGGTTGAGCCCGCCCGTAGGCTTGCCGTTGACGCACAAAAGGCCCTCCCCACCGGGCTTTAGTCTCACCCAGACCGGCTTTCCGGCCCAGGCCGGCGGCACCTCCACTGCAAAACTGAACTGCACCGGAAAGCTGCGATCCGGCCAGGGGTCGCCAGCCTGGATCGGCACCCTGGGGCCCCCCGCAGCCTGGAATTCCCCGGCAATAGGCCGGGTTTCCAGGTCCTGCCAGGCCGACAACTCCTGCCAGCGAACCCAGAGGCGCTCCTGGGTCTGCATCAGGCCTCCTCTCGCACCAGGCGCAGGGGAAACCCCCCGGTAAATAAGCGCGGCCAGGCCAGCCGGGGCCGCCCCCAGTCCAGTTTGACCCCTGGCAGGCTGGGGGCGAAAAACTGCTGCCAGAGGCCGTAGGCCAGCGGGGTGAGGCGAGTGTCAATGGCGAGTTCGGCCCCCCACTGAAGGTCTCCCAAATCGAAGGGGCTGGGGGGCTTGCCCAGTTCTTCCGTGAGTTTGTCGTACACTTCCGAGCGCACCCGGCTCTGGTACAGCCAGTCGTCTACCAGGCGGGAAAAATTGGCCTCGGCCAGCGAGACCGGGTCGTCGCCAAAGAGGGCACACACCCCCGCTGCAATGGCACTGCCCAGGCTATTGCCGGCGGTATTCCAGCCCGCAAAGCCCCCCAGCCCCGGCAGGTTGACCGACTGGAGCAGTAGCTGCACAAAGCGGTTTTCGGCGCCGTTGGCATAGGCCACATCGGCCACCGTGACCATCCGGCCAGCGGCCTGGTCCCCCACCAGCCGGTCTATCAGCTCGGGCAGGTAGCGCTCTGCCGTGTCCACCGTCTCGTAGTCGGGCTGGCGCTGGGCTTGTCGGGTAGCAGGGGCGTTCACGGCCAGAATCAGATCGGCCTCCTCGGTGGTCTGCACGGCCACGCACCCGGCGGCCCGCAGGTGGGCCTTGACCAGTTCGCCCAGCGGACGGTCTTCGTAGAGCATCTCGGCCTGGGGAGCCCGCACCGAGGGGTAGCGCACCAGCACCTTGGTCTTGCGCCCGGCATGGTTGAGCAGGGCCCTGGCCAGCAGGGTGCAGGCGGCCTCGTCGGCCCCAGGGTAGATATCGGCCTCGCCCCACAAGCCCAGTTCGTCCAGGCGGGCCTCGAGCCGCCGGCGGTCCTGGGCCGCCAGGCCGTAGGGGGTGGTATCGTCCAGGGTCAGGGCCAGGTACTCCAGCACCCCCTCGTTAAGCAGGTCTATGGCCGAGAGGTGCAGGGCGTGGTTGCGCTCACGGGTGGCCAGCCAGTCCTGCAAAACCTCCTTGGGCAGGTGCAGCCGGGCCCGGTCCAGCTCCATCAGGGCATCACCCGGTTCCTGACCGGCGGCCTTTTTTCGCTCCAGACGGTCCGTCCACTCCGAGTACTTGCGTAAGAGGGGGCCCCACTCGCCGTAGTAGGGTTTTTCCTCCAGGGGGTCGTTGTCGTGGGCTACCCGCACAATCACGCCGTGGGCCAGGATGCGCAGGTGCGGGCTTCGTTGCTTGATTTCGCGCAGCACCAGAAGCCTCGGCAACACCTCTTCCAGGGAATCCGAAACCCGCCGGGCCGGAATCATGCCGCCCAGGACGAGGGTCTCCAGGGTCACGATGGCGGCATCGGCGGCGGGGGCCTCCCGCCGCAGCCACTCCGCCAGAGCGGCGGTGTTCCCCGGCTGGTTCATTTTGTTCAGGATTTCCAGGGGGGGTGAACGCATCTCCAGCCCGGCCACCCGCGCCAGTTGGTGGGGCAGCTCGAGGGTCACGGGTCTGGTATCGGCAGGTAGCAACAGAACGCGCTTCATAGGTCGGACGCCACTCTACAACCCAATCTACCCGAACGAACCGGCAAAAGGGCAGCCGCCCGGTGCGCCATAAGAAAGCCCATAGGTGGTTTTGGATAAATAAGCCCGGGTGTGTGGAGCACCAGATTGTATCGCTCTGACCGTTATCTGACCTCCATGATTTGCACCTCTCAGCCTCAATTGACAGCTATCGGCTATTGGCTATCCTCAATCAGCCAAATTTTACCTAGCCCTTCACGGCCCCCTCGAGCCCCCGCATGAAGAAGCGCTGGGCCAGGAAGAAGACCACCAGCACCGGAATCATCATGATCATGGCCCCAGCCGCCACGTTGAACACGTCGTAGTTGAACTGGCCCTTGAGCTTCAGGATGGCCACCGACATGGGCAGCAGATCGTCGTTGGTCAGAAGGGCCACCGAGGGCCAGAAAAAAGCGTTCCAGGTGCCCACCAGGGTAAAAATGCCCAGGGCTGTCAGCGAGGGCACCGACAGGGGTATCATCACCCGCCACAGGATCTGGAGCTCAGTGGCTCCGTCTATGCGGGCGGCCTCCATCAGCGTACCGGGAATGGCCAGGTAGGCCTGTCGCATCAGAAAGATGCCAAAGGCGGTGGCAATGATGGGCAGCACCACCCCGGCATACGAGCCCAGCAACCCCAGGTCGCGCAGCGTGAGGACATTGACGATAAAAGCAATCTCGGTGGGCAAGACCAGCGTAGCCACGATGGCGCCAAAGATGAGGGCTTTGCCCGGAAACTGCAGCCGGGCCAGCGGATAGGCCGCCAGCGCCGAGACCACCAGGGTTCCGACCACGGTCAGGGCGGTGATGATTACCGAGTTGAGGAAATACTTCCCCAGGTTGAGCTTATTAATCACCTCGAAAAAATTGCCCAGCGTGACCGCCGGCGGGAACAGGCTTCTGGGAAAGTCGTAGATGCTGATGCCGCTGGCCTGTTTATCAGTGATGGAGATGGCCAGGGTCCAGAGGAAGGGGAAGATAGCAAAGCCCAGAATGACCAGCATCAGCGCGTAACTCAGCGTGATGCGCAGGCCCTTGCGCAGGGTGGCTTTTGCCCGCAAACGGGCGGCTTCCTGGGTCTTTGCCGGACTCATCGCTCGCTCCTTTCCTCACGGGTCAGCCGGAAGTTGAGGTAGCTCAAAGCGAACCCTACCAACGCAATCAGCAGCCCGGCAGCCCCGGCCACGCCAAAGTTGGCATTGAGCATGTTGCCCCAGCTCTTGTTGTACACGTAGAGCAGGGCCGTGTAGGTACTGTTGAGCGGCCCCCCGCTGCCGCCGGTAAAGACGATGATTTCCTCGAGAACCCGGATGGCCGCAATGGTGGAGAGCAGGCTGCACAGGAGCAGGGTTGGGCGCATCAGCGGCACGATAATCAGCCAGAAACGCTGCCAGGCCGAAGCCCCGTCCAGGGTAGCGGCCTCCTCGAGCTCCGCCGGAATGCTCTGCAACCCCGCCAAATACAGCACCATGTAGTAGCCAAAACCCCGCCAGAAGGTCACCAGCATGATGGCCCACAGGGCGGTGTGTTCGTTGAGCAACCAGTTAAAGCGCCCCTCGGCATTAATCAAGTTCAAAAGCTGCAAAGACCAGTTTAGAAAGCCCTCTTTTTGAAAAATCCATTCCCACATCACCGCCGCCAGCGAGATGGAGGTCACCACCGGGATGTAGTAGCCCACCCGAAAAAAGGCCATCAGAGGAAGTTTCTGATTGACCAGCACCGCCACCGCCAGCGAAGCGATTTGCAATAGGGGCACCACCAGCAGGTATTTCAGCGAGTTGAGGATGCCGGTCTGGAACAGGGGGTCCCCCAGCACAAACTGGAGGTTCTTGAGCCCCACCCATTT
>CAZIXH010000370.1:0-3553 GCA_964543055.1 uncultured bacterium | reverse complement strand
TGGGCGCACGGGCCTAGGGTTGGGGGGGCTCGGCCTTGGGGGCCTCCCTTTGTTGGGGCAGCGACATCTTGGCATAGCGCTGCGAACCCGCTGAGCTGGGGTGGTGAACATCACGGAGGTCATTGCGAATGTCCTTGCGGTCACTCTTTCTCAAACGACGTTTGGCTTCCATGACTCACCCCCTTATTTCTTGGCAGCGGTCTTGGCCTCGCGGCTATGACCCTTGTAGGTACGGGTGGGCGAGAATTCGCCCAACTTGTGTCCGACCATCTGCTCGGTGATATAGACCGGCACGTGTTGCTTGCCGTTATAGACCGCCAGGGTGTGGCCGATCATCTCGGGCACGATGGTGCTACGACGGCTCCAGGTTTTGATCACCCGCTTTTCGCCTTTGGCGTTCATCGCCTCGACTTTTTCCAGCAGGTGGCCTTCCACGAAAATTCCTTTTTTCAAGCTGCGTGGCATAGTGCACCTCTATTTGCGACGAGACACGATAAGCGCGCTCGAGGGCTTCTTTTTCTTGCGGGTCTTGAGACCTTTGGCCTGCTGGCCCCAGGGCGAAACCGGCGGACGACCCCGTGGAGCCCGGCCTTCCCCACCCCCGTGTGGGTGGTCTACCGGGTTCATGACCGTACCGCGCACGTGGCCCTTGCGGCCCTTGTGGCGGTTGCGCCCCGCCTTGCCAATCACGATATTTTTATGATCGCTGTTGGAAACTACTCCAATGGTGGCAAAGCACTCCCCGTGTACCTTGCGCAGCTCACCCGAGGGGAGCCGCAGGATCACGTAATCGCCTTCACGGCCCTGCACCTGTACGCTGGTGCCCGCGCTGCGGGCCATTTTGGCCCCTTTACCGGGCTCGAGCTCCACGGCATGAATCACCGTACCCACCGGAATAAAGCGCAGGGGCAGGGCGTTCCCTACCGCGATGGCGGCCTCGGGCCCGCTGACCACGGTGCTGTTGACCTGCAGGCTATCGGGCGCCAGGATGTAGCGCTTCTCGCCGTCGCGGTAAAACAGCAGCGCAATACGCGCGGTGCGGTTGGGATCGTACTCGAGGGCCGCCACCCGTGCAGGAATACCAACCTTGTCGCGGCGGCGGAAGTCAATAATGCGGTAGAGCTGCTTGTGCCCTCCGGAAATGAACCGGCTGGTGGTGCGGCCCTGGTTGTTGCGCCCCCCAGTTTTTTTCATCGGGGCGGTGAGGCTCTTCTCCGGACGCTTTTTGGTCAGGTCGGAGAAATCCGCCACCGTCATGGTGCGGCGCGATGGGGTATAGGGTCTGAACTTCTTTACAGCCATTTTCTATTCCTCTCACCTGATACGGACTAACCGAGTCGTCCTGGTTCCAAGTGGATTTTGTGCCCCTTCATTGGTGCGGTTCGAAAAACTCGCCGCACTACTCGGTCTCGAGGCGGTTGGGGTGGAGCGGTGGGGCCTGAAAAAGTAGCTTGATCGCTGTTTTTTTCAACCCACCACCTACTTCCCACCTCCCTTTAGATAAAGCCCCCCGAAGATCGGGACATACCGATCAGATCAGTCCTTCCAGGGCTTCAATCTTCTGTCCAGCAGCCACCGTCACGATGGCTTTCTTACGGTCGGGGCGCTTGCCGGCAAAACGGCCCAAGCGCTTGTCCTTGCCCAGGGTGTTCTGGGTATTGACCCGCACCACCTTGACCTTGAAGGCGGCCTCCACGGCATTGGCAATTTCGGTCTTGTTGGCTTGGGGGTGCACCCAAAAGGTATAAATCCCTTCAGCAAAGCGACCATAGGCTTTTTCTGACAAGACGGGTTGGATAATGACGTCGTGAGGCGTTTTCATCAGACTTCACCTCCCTCGGTCTGGCCCACTCGAGCCTGCACGCCTTCCCAAGCGCCCGCCTCCATCACCAGGGCTTCCTGGCGCATGATGTCGTAGACATTGAGCCCCTCGGGGGCCAGCACCCGCACTTTGGGCAGGTTGCGGGCGGCACGGGCTACTTTCTCGTCGCTGGTAACCAGCAAGATGGAGTGGCCCTCGAGGTTGTGGGTTTTGAGCCAGGCCACGAATTCCCTGGTTTTACCGTTGACGCCCTTGAAGTCTTCAACCAGAAAGAGCTTGCCTTCCTTGGCCCGGTCGGCCAGGGCCATGCCCAGCCCCAGCTTGCGCACTTTTTTGGGCAGGGTATAGCTATAGTCGCGGGGTTGCGGGCCGAAGGCAGTACCACCACCCACGAAGATGGGGGCGCCATAGTCGCCGTGGCGGGCCCGCCCGGTGTGCTTTTGCCCGTACATCTTCTTGGTGGTGAAGTTCACCATGCCACGGGTCTTGGTAGCGGCAGTACCCCGGCGGCGCGAGGCCAGTTGCCAGCGCACCACCTCGTAGAGCACGTGGCTGTTGACCTTTTCGGGCAGGGCGGCTTCCACCGTCTTGTTGCTTCCGAGTACCGGAAGGCTGTACATCACTTACCTCCCTTTGCGGCCTTGAGGGCGGGTACTTTGCTGGTCTGGCGCACCACCACCAGGCTACCGTTAGCCCCAGGCACCGAGCCCTTGACCAGAATCAGGTTCTCGCCCTCGAGCACGTCCACGACCTCGAGGCCCTGGATGGTCACTTTTTCGTTACCCCAACGTCCGGCCATCTTCTTACCTTTGAAAACCCGGCCAGGCGTCTTACGGTTACCAATCGAACCGCCGTGACGGTGAATCTTGTGGGCCCCGTGGGAGTCATTGCCACCCGCAAAGTTCCACTTCTTCATCACTCCGGTAAAGCCGTGGCCTTTGGAGGTGCCGGTCACGTCTACCACTTCCCCCGCATTGAAAATGCTCACCGTGACGGTATCGCTCTCGGGGTTGAAACCCCGCAGCTCCCGCAGGAACTTTACCGGCTCAACGCCTGCCTTGGCAAAATGCCCTTTGGCCGGCTTGTTGACCCGCTGGGCCTTCTGGCTCTGGAAGCCCAGCTGAACGGCCTCGTAGCCATCCCTGTCGGCGGTTTTGCGCTGCACTACGGGGCAGGGACCCGCCAGAATCACCGTGACCGGGACGGCTTTATCGCCTTTCCAGACCTGGGTCATACCAACTTTGGTTCCAAGGATGCCCTTCATTAGCGGCCTCCTACCATCTTGAGTTCAATCTCGACGCCGGTGGGCAGGTCAAGGTTGCGAAGCCCCTCGATGGTCTTGGGGGTGGGGTCCGTGATGTCCACCAGGCGGTTGTGGGTACGCAGCTCGAAGTGCTCGCGGCTGTCCTTGTGTTTGAAGGGGCCCCGCAGCACGGTAAAGCGGCGGATGCGAGTGGGCAGGGGCACCGGACCCGCTACCTGCGCACCGCTACGGCGGGCAGTTTCGACAATCTTGGCAGCCGAAGCATCCAAGCTCTTGTGGTCGAAGCCCCGAAGTTTGATACGAATCTTTGGCATTCAGGGCCTCCCTTACTCGAGAATCTTAGCCACCACACCAGCACCCACGGTGCGACCGCCCTCGCGGATGGCAAAGCGTAGACCTTCCTCCATGGCGATGGGCTTGATCAGCTCCACCGTGAAGGTGATGTTGTCCCCCGGCATCACCATCTC
>CAZIXH010000369.1:0-8503 GCA_964543055.1 uncultured bacterium | reverse complement strand
TAAGAAAACCGGCATGTAGATCAAACCGCCCTTAGCGGCAAGGGCCGGGTTAAGGTTGGCATAGCACACCCTGCGCACCAGCATGGTGTAGAGCATCAGTGGCATGGCAACCGCCAGACCCAGGTACATCCCGGTAAAGGTTGGATCGCTCTGCAAAAAAGCCACCACCAGAATTACGGCTGTAGCGCTCAAAGTGAGAATCCAGTTGAGGTGTACCACAATTTTCTGATAGGTAGCGGGTGCCTGGCGAAAACGATTGGAAGAGAAGACCATCATTGGCTCGATAACAAGCGGGTTTTGAATCTGGTAGGCGATGTTCAGAATGGCCCATCCCAGGGCAAAAGCACCGTAGGAATGGGGCTCGAGCCAGCGGGCCAACAATATATTGATCAGAAAATTGGAAGCACCATACAGGCCCTGATCCATCACCGCCCAGGCAAAGCGGCTTGGAAAGCGTTCACGGATGAAATTGTTAATCCAGAGAATCGTTGACATTGATGCCTCAGGTCGTCAGAAATTTTGTGAGAGGCATATTCTATTCACTCAACAAAATATCGTTTCTCAACCCTACTATAGCGTTATCCCATTCTGTTAGCTCATGGCCAATCCACATAACGCAGCTATTGTATTGGGCCTGGGGTCGTGGTTTGTAAAGCTATGCCCAACAGGACGTGATATTTGACAACCCGAAAACAGCAATGGTTTATATAATGCTTCGGTATGAACGGCATTTCTCAAATTCCTCAAGAACCAGAATTGGATCTTGTGCGTTTGGGCAGAACCCTCAAGCGCTATGCCCTGTGGATTCTGGCCTTTGCAGTGCTGCTAAGTCTGGCAACTTTTGTGCTCTCGAGCCTCCAAACACCGGTTTACCAGGCCAGTGCCCGGCTCTTGGCAGCCCAGAGCAACGTGTTGTCGGGCAGCAACCTCCTGGGCACCGTGCCCGCTTCGGCGTTGATTGATGCGGGGGCCTACCGCGAAGCCGCCCTGAGTAACCTGGTTTTGGGGCGCACCTTGCAAGCCGCGGGCCTGGGCACGACCCCCCGCGACCTCGAGCGGTTTGTTCGCAGCTCGCGGGTGCGTACCGTGGAGGGCAAGAACTCCAATGTCATTATCTTGAACGTTCGCAACCCCAACCCAGACCGCGCCGCCGAGATTGCCAACATCTGGGCCAGAAGTCTGAGCCAATGGGACGATGAACGGGTACGGGGAAGTTTTGGGAAGTTCCGTGAATCGCTCGAGGCCCAGCTTGCTGTGGTGAGCGGCCAGATTAACGCCACCAACCGCAACAACGAAAACCTGGCCAGCCTGCAAACCCTGCGGGCCAGCCTGTTGCGCGATATTGACCTGATGCGGGCCCTGGAACGCAGTGCCACCGGCCAGTTGAGCCTGATAGACCGGGCCATTGCCCCCGCCCGTCCGGCCAGCCCGCGTCCGCTGCTGTACTCGGTAGTGGCTCTTCTCCTGGGTTTAGCCCTTGCGGTGGGGCTGGTGCTAATGCGCGAGGCCGGTGTGCGCAGCGTGCGCAACGCCGACGAAGCCTTTAGCCTGACCTCGCTGCCCATACTGGGTGAGTTTCCCGAGATGCCTGCGGGTGCAGGGCGTACCCTCTCCCCTGAGGTAGCCAGTTACCTCGATATCAACGTGACCCACACCATTGCAGGGGGCAGCCCACGAATCATCGCCATTACCAGCCCGGCGGCCCTCGAGGGCAAAAGTAGTGTGGCCATCAGCCTGGCACGGGCCTGCGCCAAAGCAGGCAAACTGACCCTGCTGATTGACCTCAACAGCCGCAAACCGGTACTGCACCAGGAGTTTCGCATCACCCAGGGCCACGATATCGTGAGTGCGCTGGTCAACCTGCCCCGCGTACACCCCCAGCCTACCCTGGTTGAGAACAACCTGTACCTGATTCCCTGTCTGCAGCCCCTCGAGAACCCCCCTCGCTTGCTCTCTGAGCTGTTCCGTCCCTTCATTACCCATCTCAAGGAGAGCGGCCCGTACGACATGATCATCATCGACACGCCGCCCGTGCTGACCGTAACCGATACCCTGATCATGGCCCCTTATGTTTCCGGGGTGCTGATGGTGGTGCGCGAAGGCCAGACCGACCGGCGCCAGTTGCGCTCGGCCCTCGAGATCCTCAAGCGGGTCGGGGCCCAGACCCTGGGCCTGGTGATGAACCGGGTACGCGAAAGCCAGACCCTGCCCAAGCCCGACAGGGTTTACGAGGGCAGCAAGAGTACCAGCATTTTCAAACCCGCCAGGCTCGAGGAAAAGTCGTAAGTTCCTAGCCCACAAAACCTGGGCCTGTCCTGGGTTTTTTATTTTCCAAAAGATAAAAAATAGTTTCATTTATTGACAAATCAATGGGTCTCGGCTAGCTTCAAAGCAGCGCTGGAGGCCCATAAAATGGCAAAGAAGTCTAGATATATCTCCACTGACCAGGAGACCGTATGCATGCTGCACTGAGCGAGCTCGAGCGCCTCTTTCCCCCAGGCCGCTTGCTGCACAGGCCGGGCGAACTCGCACCCTACGAGTCCGACGCCCTTACGGCCTTCCGGGCCCGGCCCCTGGCGGTGGTGCTGCCCGAAAGCCACGCGGAGGTAGAAGCTGCGGTGCGCTGGTGCGCGAAGCACCAGATTCCCTATGTGGCGCGGGGCTCCGGTACCAGCCTGTCGGGGGGTTCGCTGCCCATTGACGGGGGGCTTTTGATTGGGCTCAACCGCATGAACCGGCTGTTGCGGCTCGAGCCTCAAGAACGGATCGCGGTGGTACAGCCGGGCTTCATCAACCTCCAGGTTTCCAACGCCGCCGCGCCCTATGGCCTCTACTACGCGCCCGACCCCTCCTCGCAGCCGGTCTCGACCATTGGCGGCAACCTGGCCTTCAACTCCGGCGGGGCCCACTGCCTCAAGTACGGCATGACCTCCAACCACGTGCTGGCTGCCCGGGTGGTACTGCCGGATGGCGAAACCGTGGAGCTGGGCAGCGAAAGCCTGGAAAACACCGGCCCCGACTGGCTGGGGCTGCTGGTGGGCAGCGAGGGGCTTTTGGGTATCGCCACCGAGGTAACGCTGCGCCTGCTGCCCAGGCCCGAGACCTACCACACCGTGCTGGCCGCCTACAACTCGCTGGCCAAAGCGGGCGACGCGGTGGCGGCAGTGGTGGCCTCGGGGCTCCTGCCGGGGGCCATGGAGATTATGGACTCGCTGGCCATTGAGGCCGCCGAGGCTGCCGTCAAGGCCGGGTATCCCCTGGAGGCGCGGGCCCTTTTGATTGTGGAGCTCGAGGGCGAGACCCCGCAGGTCGAGGCCGAGGCCCGCTATCTGGAGGAGGTCATCCAGAAGTCGGGGGCCTACGAGGTGCGGGTAGCCCGGAGCAACGAGGAGCGCCTGAAAATCTGGAAAGGGCGCAAGGCCGCCTTCTCGGCGGTGGGCCGGCTCTCGCCGGACTACATCGTGCAGGACGGGGTGGTGCCCCGCTCCAGGCTGGGTCAGGCCCTCGAAGCCATCGAAGCGCTCTCGGCCCGCTACGGCCTGCGGGTGGCCAACGTTTTTCACGCAGGCGACGGCAACCTGCACCCCTTGATTCTCTACAACGGGCGCCTCGAGGGCGAGCTGCACCGCGCCGAGGAGCTGGCCGGGGAAATCCTGAAGCTGTGCGTGGCCCTGGGCGGCTCCATCACCGGCGAGCACGGGGTGGGCATGGAGAAAAAAGCCTATATGACGGAGATGTTCAAAGAAGCCGACCTCGCCGCCATGCGGCGCATTCGCCTGGCCCTCGACCCCCAGGAGCTTGCCAACCGGGGCAAGATGTTCCCCGGCGAAACACCCGCGCAGAGCTTCCACGGAGCGCATCCTCTGGAGAAAGCAGGGGTGATCTCGCGTGAGTAGGCGCCTGGGTTCCCGCAAGGCCAGGGGGTGCAAGTGAGCGCTCCCCCCCTTCAGCCCACCAGCGCCGCCGAAGTCCAGGAGGCCGTGCGCACACACCGCCGCCTCCTGCCCCGAGGGGGCGGCAGCAAGCCTGCGCTCTCTTCCCCCCGCGAGGGCCAGGTTGTGCTCGATATGAGCGGCCTCTCGGGGGTGCTGGAGTACGACCCCGGCGAGTATGTGTTTGTGGCCCGGGCCGGCACCAGGCTGGCTGAGGTGGAAGCCCTGCTGGCCCAGCACGGGCAGTACCTGCCCTTCGACCCGCCCCTGGTAGCGCAGGGGGCAACCCTGGGCGGCACGGTAGCGGCGGGGCTCTCGGGCCCGATGCGCCAGCGCTACGGCGGGGTGCGCGACTTCATTCTGGGGGTACAGTTTGTAGATGGCGAGGGCCAGCTGGTGCGGGGCGGGGGCAAGGTGGTCAAGAACGCCGCCGGGTTCGACCTGCCCAAGCTGATGGTGGGCAGCCTGGGGCGGCTGGGCATCCTGACCGAGGTGGCCTTCAAGGTGTTTCCCGCCCCCAAAGCCACCGCCACCCTGCTGGTCAATTTTCCCGGCCTGGAAGGGGCCCTCGAGGCCCTCTACCGGCTGGCGGGCTCCCCCATCGAGCTCTATGCGCTCGACCTGCAACCGCCCGGCACCCTGGTTCTGCGGCTGGGCGGTTTGCCAGAGGCCCTACCGGCCCGGCTGGAACGGCTCCAGGCTTTTTTGGGGCGGGGGGGCGAGACCCTGAGCGGCGAGGCCGAAACGGCCTACTGGCGCAGCCTGAACGAGCTGAACCTGGGCGCAGGGGCCCTGGTAAAAGTGGCCCTCACGGCCCGGCGCATCCCGGCCCTGGAACAGGCCCTGGGCCAGGCCCCACGGCGCTACCTGAGCGCGGGCAACCTGCTCTACCTGGCCTGGAACGCAGAACTCAAGGCGCTGGATGCCCTCCTTCGGGCCCAGGGCTTGTCTGGTCTGGTTCTGAAGGGCGCTACGCATCGGCCCCAGATTGGAATAGACTTGGGGCAGGCCATGGGCCACAAGGTGACCAAAGCCCTCGACCCGCAGGGCAAGTTTGCACAGGAACCCTATGCAGCACAAGATTGATGTCGAACAGTTGGGCCCCCAGGGCGAAATTATGGCCCACGCCATCGAGGCGTGCGTGCATTGTGGCTTCTGCCTGCCGGCCTGCCCCACCTACCAGGTGCTCGGCGAGGAAATGGACTCGCCCCGCGGGCGCATCTTCCTGATGAAGGAGGTGCTCGAGGGCAACCTTCAGATGGAGGAGGCCCAGCCCTACCTGGACAAGTGCCTGGGCTGCCAGGGCTGCGTGACGGCCTGCCCCAGCGGGGTGCCCTACGGCGAACTCATCTCCACCTACCGGGGCTGGAGCGAGCCCAGGCGCCACCGCTCCCCCTTTCAGAAGCTCTTTCGCATCGGCCTGCAGGAGACCCTCCCCTACCCGGCCCGCTTCCGGGCGGCGGCCCGGCTGGGACGGCTGGGCAAGCTGGTTCAACCGCTGCTGCCGCCCATGCTGAAGGCCCCCCTCGAGCTTTTGCCCGAGGCGTTGCCCCAGAGCGAACCCCTCCCCGAGGTTATCCCCGCCCTGGGCGAACGGCGGGCCCGGGTGGCCTTCCTGGCGGGTTGTGCCCAGCAGGTTCTGCAACCGGGTTTCAACCGTGCTACCCTGCGGGTGCTGGCCCAGAACGGGGTCGAGGTGGTGATTCCCAAAGGCCAGAGCTGCTGCGGGGCGCTGGCCCTGCACACCGGCGAACGGGGGCGGGCCTTGCAGTTTGCCCGCACCAACCTCAAAGCCTTTGCCGGCGACTACGACGCCATCCTCACCAACGCCGCGGGCTGTGGCTCGGGCCTCAAGGAGTACCCCGTGCTCTTCCACGGCGAGCCCGAGCAAAAAGAGGCCCAAGCCCTAGCCGCCAAGGTCAAGGACATTGCCGTCTTCCTGGTAGAGCTCGGCCTGAAGGAAGTGCCGCCCCTGAAGCGGCCCCTCAAGGTGGCCTACCACGACGCCTGCCACCTGGCCCATGCCCAGGGGGTGCGGGCCGAACCGCGCCAGCTGCTCCGGAGCATTCCGGGGGTGGAACTGGTGGAAATTCCCGAGGGCGAGCTCTGTTGCGGCTCGGCGGGTACGTATAACCTCGAGCAGCCCGCCATTGCCGCCACCCTGGGCGAGCGCAAGGCCCGCAACATCCTGGCCACCGGGGCCGACGTGGTGGTTACGGGCAACATCGGCTGCTTCACCCAGATCCAGACCCACCTCAAAAAGCTGGGGCGTGAGCTTCCGGTGTTGCACACGGTGGAGCTGCTCGAGCGGGCCTACGCCCAAACGGCCCTTCAGGAAGGCCCCTCATGAGATGGCCTAAAGCTGAAAGCTGAAGGCTGAAGGCCAAAAGCGAATTGTGGATAGCCGGTCTGTGCGCTCTTTTTTGCGTACAATGCCGGTTATGCGCGAGCAGCTTGTGGCCAGCTTCCAATACGCCCTGGCGCAAACCCACCCGGCCCGCCTCACCGAACAACACCTGCCCGAAGCAACCCCGGCGCTCATCGTGGCGGTGGGGAAAGCCGCGCTGAGTATGCTCGAGGCCGCCCAAAAGCGGTTTCCGCAGGTTCCCTTTATAGCGGTTCCCAAGGCCGAGGCGGGACGGGCCTGGCCCCAACTGCCCAATGGGCGCATCCTGCCCGCCAGCCACCCGGTGCCCGACGAGAAGAGTGTGCAGGCCGGACAGGCCATCCTGCAAGTGGTCTCGAAATTGAAGCCGGACGATTTGCTGCTCCTGCTGGTCTCGGGGGGTGGCAGCGCCCTGATGTGTGCGCCGTGGGGCATTGATTTAGCCTCCAAACAGGCTTTGACACAGGCTTTACTTCGCTCCGGGGCCGATATTCAGGAGATTAACGCGGTCCGCAAGCACGTCTCGGCCCTCAAGGGTGGGCGGCTGGCGGCGGCGACCCCGGCCCGCATTCTGGCCCTGTACCTGTCCGACGTGCCCGGCGACGACCTCGCGGTGATTGCCTCGGGGCCTACCGTGCCAGACCCAAGCACCTTTGCTGATGCACTGGGGGTTCTGGACAAGTACGGCCTGGACTTCCCCGAGGTGCGAGCCCACCTGACCCAGGGGGTACAGGGCGCCCTGCCCGAGTCGCCCAAACCGGGCGAGGCGCTGTTTGCGCGGGTGGAAAACCGCCTGATTGGTAGCAACCAGGGGCTGCTCGAGGCCGCCCGCACCTACTGGCAGGCGCAGGGCTATCAGGCCGTCATCCTCTCCGACCGCTTCCAGGGCGAGGCCCGCGAGCTGGCCCGCTTCCACGCCAACCTGGTGCAGAGCATCCGCACGCATGGGCAGCCCTTCCGGCCCCCTGTTGTGCTGCTCTCCGGGGGCGAGGCCAGCGTCACGGTGTACGGAACAGGCCAGGGGGGGCGCAACCAGGAGTTTCTGGCCTGGCTGGGCTATTATCTGGGCCAGGAGGGCCTCTGGGCCCTGGCCGCCGACTCCGATGGGATTGACGGCAATACCCTGGCCGCCGGGGCCCTCTGGCAACCCGACACCTGGGAAAGGGCCAGGGAGCAGGGGCTAGACCTCAAATCCTTTTTGCGGCAAAACAACTCGCACGGCTTTTTTGCAACCATGAACGACCTACTCGTCACCGGCGAGACCGCCAACAACCTCAACGATTTGCGGGTGCTGGTAGTCGAGTAGAAAGTCGCTTCTAAGGGCCAATTCACATAAAATTTGAGTACAAACTGTACACTGAAGGTCGTGTATGCCCTTTCCCAGGCCCTGCGTTCGCTGCGCCAACACCTGACCAGTACGCTGGCCACTTTTTTTACCGCCCTGGTATCGTTTTCGCTGCTATTTTTGCTGGGATTGGTGCTGTGGAACCTGGACCGGGTAGTGGCCTCCCTCGAGCGCGAACTGGAAGTGGCCGCCTTTCTCAAGCCGGAGGCCCAGGCCACCGCCATTCTGAACGAGATCAAGACCTGGCCCGAGGTGAGCGAGGCCAAGCTGCAAACCAAAGAAGAGGCCCTGGCCACCCTCCAGCTCGACTACCCCTACCTGGCTCAGGCTCGAGAGTTCATCCAGAACCCCCTCCCCGACACCATCCGGCTCAAACTGACCGACCCCCAGCAGGTGCGCGAGGTGGGGCGGCGGGTGGCGCGGATTGAAGGGGTGGACAGCGTGGAGTACGGCGGTGCCCTCACCGAGCAACTGGTGCGGGTGCTGGCGGGCTTGCGGGTGGCGGTGAATATTTTGATTGTGCTGCTGCTCCTGGACACCCTTTTTAGCGTAATGGGCACCATCCGGCTCTCCATCGAAAACCGCCGCGAGGAGCTGCGGGTGATGCAACTGGTAGGGGCCACCCGGCGCTTTATCCAGGGGCCGTTTGTGGCCGAGGGCACGCTGCTCACCCTGGCTGCGGGCCTGGTAGCGCTGGGGCTGGGGGTTCTGTCCTATCGCTTTCTGGCCGAGGCGCTGCAAAACCTGCTGCCCTTTGTACCTGTACTGGCCGAGGGCGACCTGATTCGGGCCGCGCTGGCCATGCTGGTGCTGGCAGTGCTGCTGGGGGCCACCGGGGCC
>CAZIXH010000368.1:0-2969 GCA_964543055.1 uncultured bacterium | reverse complement strand
CCTCGAGCCGGGGCAAAGCTACCGGTACAATAGCTTTTGCCCTATTGTCCACCCACCAGGTTCCATGCAGGGGTACTACACCTTCCAGAACACCCTGGGCGAGCTGTTTCGTGTCGAGATCCCAGCCTTTGCCCTGAGGCTTCCAGAGGTAAGCCCTCGCACCCTCAACTGATGCACGGTCTGTGGTCAAAGCGCGCAGCCCTAGCCTTACGCGACTGTTAGGCTGGTGGATATGAGCCCGTATCCCTGGCAGGTCAAATGGCCCCTGTTTGTGCTGTCCCCCGAGCTGCACCTCGAAGATGCCACGGGTCGTAACCTGCTGACCTTCAAGCAGAAAATTTTCACCCTGCGCGAGGCTACCTCGGTCTTTGCTGACAAAAGCAAGAAGCAGTTGCTCTATACCCTCGAGGCCGACCGGGTGATGGGTTTTGGGGCCAAGCACTTCATTAAAGATGCCACCGGGCAGCCGGTCGGCAGCTTTGAAAACGACGGTTGGAACTCGCTCTGGCGCACCCGCTATTTCGTCAAGGATGCCCAGGGCAACGTGATCTACCACGTGCAAGAAGAGAACCCCTGGATCAAGGTGATCGAGGGCATCGCGGGCATTATTGACGACATCCCTTTGATTGGATGGGTGGTGGCCGGGGCACTGCTCTACTTCCTCAACCCCACCTACCTGGTGGCCGACTCCTTCGGCCAGAACCGCTACCGCATCCGCAAGCAGCGCTCCATCTTCGAACGGCGGTTTTTGCTCGAGCCCATCGAGGCCGTGCCTGAAGAATGGGAAGCCTTTACTCAGCTGGCCGTTATGCGGCTGGTACAGTTGGAGCGCCATCGTGGTTGAAAGCGACTCGGCTGAATAGACCGCTCTCACAAAGACGGCGCCACTGAGGGCTAAAAATCCTGTATCTCACTGCGTTCTATTCCCGACGCAACGCCTGTCGGGAACACCATGGCCTGGTTTGAAAGACCAGTTGCCGCAGAATTGAAACCTATGCTACAAAACAGCCTCTTTCATGTAACGCCCGCATATCGCAGCCAACTCTCATTTTGGCATAGTCCTGAGTGATGAAATTCGACCTGTTACAAGGCAAATTCATAGAGCGGCTCATATGAGAGCTTTAACGTAACGGATTAAAGCTCTCTTGACTTTTGTAACACCTCTGCGTTAGTTATAGCGCTGATGCCGATTCGCCGTCACCCCGTGCGGTACACCCTGTGGTTAGCCCGAACCGGCGCAGCCCCTCAAACCCTGTCCCTACCGGTATGGATTCCGGTGCTGGTATTGTTGGCTTTGTTAGCCTGGAGTGGCCTGAATATCTGGCTCTGGCAGCGCACGGCTGAGATGCGCAGTTTGCAGATTCAGCTGGTCAGTTTGTCGGATCAGGCCCGCAAGCTCAACAATCAGCTTGCCACCGAGCGCAGCCGCAACAATGCCCTGAGCCAGGATGCCCAGAGCATCCTCAAGCAGTTGCAGGTATTGGAAACCGAGATTAACACCCTGCGCGAGCGAGCCGGAATGCCCAAAATCAAGCTCGTACCCACCCGCAACGAAAGCGGGGGGCGTGGCGGCGCCTCGGTTCCGGCAGCGCTCGAGGACGTTCTCAAGTACGCCAGCCAGCAGACCGCGGCTTTTACCAGCAAGCTGAGCGAAGTCTCCCCTGCCCTCACCGAAACCCTCCAGCGGGAAGCCGCCATGCCCTATGGCTACCCCCTTCGGGGGCAAACCCGTATCACCTCGCACTTTGGCTACCGTCGCAACCCTTTTGGCTGGGGTTTCGAGTTTCACAACGGGATTGATTTCCCCGCCTCCTACGGCACCGCCGTACGGGTAACCGGGGCCGGAGAGGTGATTGAGGCGGGCTGGAAAGGGCCTTTTGGTCTGGCCGTGGTGGTGGATCACGGCTACGGCTACCGCACCCTGTATGGCCACCTGTCCTCAGTTTCGGTACGGGTGGGGCAAAGCCTCGAGCGCGGCGACCTGGTTGGGTTGGTCGGCTCGACAGGCCACTCTACCGGCCCGCACCTGCACTACACGGTCTTCCGCAACGGCGACGAAGTGAATCCCACCGGGTATCTGGACTGAAAATCCCGGTCAATGTGCAGTAACTGGAAGCAATCTTCGAGTGATTAGAGACATACAAACCCTACTGATAAAACCCACAAGGTATGATCGAAGGGTTGGTTTGGAGTAGCCCAACTAAAGAAGAAATCTTGCAGATGAAAGCAGGGGTGTAGACTATGGCGGTGCTAGGCGGAGGACGTAAACCCAACCCAGCAGCCCTCACCTACGTGAGCGAGGGCAGTGAGATCGAAGGCAACCTGAAGGCGGCGGGTAGCGCCCGCATAGATGGGAAGGTCAAGGGTTCAATCATTGTCGAGGGCGACCTCGAGGTCGGGAACAACGCCCACATCGAGGGCGAACAGGTGAGGGCCAACAACATCATCGTGCATGGGCAGATCAACGCCCAGGTCATCGCCAGTGGCAAACTGCACATCACCAAGAGCGCACGGGTGGAGGGCGACGTGCGGGCGATGTCGCTCGATGTGGAGGCGGGGGCAATTTTCGTGGGCCGCAGCCAGACCGGGGAACCCAGGGCTTTACCCCAGAGCACCAAGGCCGGTAATAGCTGAAAGCCGAAGGTCAAAAGCTGAGTGAATCCTGGTCAGGCATCACCTGGGCCCGCGACCTTCCGCAGTAGGCTGGTAGGGTCATGGCGAAAGAGCCCCGCCCCCTTGCCTCGAGCGTTACCCTGACGGTACCGCTCTGGGCAGTGGCTCTGCTGCCGGTGTTGCTGATTGCGGCAGTGCTTTTTTGGTGGGAGCAAAGCTATAGCGACCGCACCCGTCTGGCCGAGCTGGAAACCCAGGCCCGCAAACTGAGTCTGGAGCTCGAGGCCGAAAAAAGCCGTAGCGAGGCCTATGGCATCGAGGCGGTGCAGCTGCAGCAAAGCCTGAAGGTACTGGAG
>CAZIXH010000367.1:0-6618 GCA_964543055.1 uncultured bacterium | reverse complement strand
GGGTGGGCATCATCTCGGGGCTGGCCCTGGGGATTGATGCCGCCTCGCACAAGGGCGCTCTGGAGGGGGGCGGCTACACCCTGGGGGTGCTGGGCAGCGCCATAGATCGCTTCTATCCCCCCCAGAACCGTGCCCTGGCCGAAAGGATGAACGTGCTCTCGGAGTTTCCGCTGGGAACCCCCCCTCAGGCGGGTCTGTTTCCCCGGCGCAACCGCATTGTGGCCGCGCTGGCCAAAGCCGTGCTGGTAGTGGAGGCCGGGGAGAAAAGTGGCAGCCTGATTACCGCGAGGTTTGCGGCGGAACTGGGCCGCGATGTGCTGGCCGTACCGGGCCGCCCCGGCGACACCTTCTCGCTGGGCTGCAACCGGCTGATTCAGGACGGGGCGGGGCTGGTGATGCATACCGAGGATGTGCTGAACGCGCTGGGGGTGCGGGCCCCGCAAAAGCAGGCCTTACCCCTCGAGGGCCCCGAAGCCCGGGTCTACCGGGCCTTGCTCGAGCTCTCCGAGGCCCTGCCCGATGACCTCGCCCAAACCACCGGCCTCTCCCCTGCCGAGACGCTTTCGGTGCTGACAATGCTTGAAATCAAGGGGCTGGCACAAAGCAACGGGGGCCGTTACATTCCGCTGTGACAATTCTTGAAACGCTTGGGCACCAGGGGCTGAAACGCTCCTGAAACGCCCCTAAAAGCAAACTGGGCCCGTGAACGCCAAAACCCAGCGCCAAACACGGGCCAGCTACATCCTGCGCCTGGAGCGTACTGGATCGCAGACCGTGTATCGCCTCTTCAACCTGGCAAACGGTAGCCGCTGGGAGGGTCGTTCATGGGACGAACTTCGGGCCTACCTTGATCAAGCAAGTCAAGCACGCCTGAAGTGATCTCCAGAGGGAGGTTTTATGAGTAAACTGGCCCGACTTTTTATCTTAGGCATGGCTGTATTGTGGCTTGTAGCTTGTGGAGGTTCTGGGAGTCCGGGCAGCAACGTGGCCCGAGTCGTGATTGATCAGGACTCGGTGTTGCTACCCGGAGTGGGCAAGACCCAAACCCTGAGCGCCAAGGCCTACGATGCCAACGGCCAGTTGGTACAGACCAACATCAGCTTTAGCTCCAGCAAGCCAGAGGTCTTAGCCGTGAACGGCAACGTGGCTACCGGTGTGGCGGTGGGCTCGAGCCAGATTGTAGCCAGGGCAGGCCAGGTCACCAGCCAACCCATCCTGGCCGCTGTTGCCACCCTGACCAGCGACACCACCGAAATCAACCAGAACAACATTGTGGAGGGCCCCAACTTCATCGGTCTGACCGAGGGCCAGATTCCAAGCGTAGGCAACCGCTATACCGCCGTGGTGCGAAACTTGAACCCTGCAATCGGCGCCAAGTGGTTCAGCCAGGGCATCAACGGCCAGCGCTTGCAAGGCCAGGTCGTGGAAGTGGCAGACGCCCCGGGCGGCAATAAGCTCGTGACTATCGAGGTCGTGCCGTTTGAGCAGATTTTCTCCCAGCTGCTCATCGATGAGGAGCTCGACTTCTCCAGCGTGCCAGACACCGTACCGCCTCCCGTCCAGGAGCAGGGTCTGGGTTCAATGGCGTTTGTCGGCTTTGGCGCTCTCGAGTGCGAGCTTAGCAACGTGGGCGCGACCCCGCCCGTTACCCTGAGCGTCCCCACCATGAGCATCACTTACTCCCCCAACACCGCCCGCACCGGTATTGAAGTGCGCATTGGCTTCGGCCAGGATAATGTCGTGAAAGTGCGTTTTAAGGGCACGTTGAACGCCACCGTGAACCTCTCCGGACGCGTCAACCGCAACTTTAGTGGATCGGTGGACTGCCGGGTAAGGGAGCCTGTGACCAGCACCATAACCGGAATTCCCCTGCCTCTTTTCTCCGGTCTGTCGCTCGAGCGCGGCCTGGGGGTCAAATTCTCAGGGGACTTTAGCGGCCCCACGACCCGCTACTCGGCCACCGGCAATTTGAGCATCGCGCTCGACATTGGCGCCAGTCTGAACCTTAGCCAGGGCACCATTACGCCCTTCAACACGGTGAACATCACGGGAGACGCGCTCCTGCGCATCACGGAACCCAACCAGATCACCACCTTTGACACCAGCGCCGAGGCCTACGTCTTTTCCAACTGGGTGCTCCGGTTTCCAGGGGTTGCCTTCGATTTGTGGCAGGATCGCACCGCGCTACGCTCGGTGGCCAACATGATTAGCGTACCGGAGCAGATTACTTCGGGTTCACGAACCACCTACCAGCTCGAGCGCACCTACCGCCAGGGCCCCGGCCCCGAGTTCCGGGCCTTCCTGGATTTCTTCAACGCGCGTGAGCTCGTGCCCAGCGCACAAACCCGCACGGAAGTGATCCGCTCCGCGCCCTTCACCCTGGGGTCTTTTAGCTGCTCAGCCCTTAGCAGCAATCCTACTCGAGCCCTGTGCGTGGCCAACTTCAGCGAGACCGACTTCCCGGTCATGGGGAACAACCTCCTCAAGCTCGAGGTCTGGGCGCGCCGGGGCAGCGGCGCCCCGTTCCGGGTAGGGGAGGACAGCAGCCCATCCAGGCTTACAACCACCCTCACCGCCGCTGACCAATCGCTCCAGGCCGGCGATGCTTGCTTCTTGGTGGTTTACACAAAAACCCTGCCTTTTGCGGGCATCGTTGCAGCCAACGACGACAGCTGCCTCTAACCGAGCCAGCCCCCGCCAACCGCTCACGTTCAGTGGGCGGTTGAGCATTGACCGCACGGGGTGGCTCGACCCGGCGAGCACCGCGTCTCAGAAACCGGTGCTCATTTGCCCGACCTCGCCCGCCACGCCCCCAGGGCCTCCTCGAGTTCCCGCCAGACGTAAGCTGGCACCATTTTGCGATGCACATCGGGAAGCCAGGCGAGCGCCTCGGCAACTTGCGCTTCGCTGCCATGTTTGAGCGCAGCAATCAGCGCCCTAACCCGACCCCGGCCCGCTTCCGTACGGTGGGCGAGCTCCAAACTCTGCTCGAGGGCCTCCCGCATTTCTTCGCTGCGATTTACCCTGGCGTACAAATCAGCCAGATAACCCAGCGCCATACAGCGATGGGTAGGATCCTGGGAGGTGGCCCACACGGCCTCAAACATCAGGATTGCCTCTTGCAGACGCCCCAGGTCGAGATAGGCCTTGCCCAGGTTGATGCGCAAAACCTCGGTGCCGTCGTAAACACCGAGTTGCAAACACGCTTCGGTGTCGGCCAGAACCTGCTCTGGCCGAGCGAGCTCGAGGCAGCAGTAAAGTAGGTTGGCGCTGGCCCAGACCTGCCAGTACCGGTTGGCAGCGGCTCGAGCCGTCGCCAACGCCCTGTGGTAGAGCGGCAAAGCCTCCTCAAACCGCTCCAAGCCACAAAGCAACCAGCCGGTATTGGAGTAAAAGCTGGCCAGCAGCCCGCTAGGGGGCTGGCTGCCCAGCTCCGCCTGGAACGCCTCGAGCATGGGTAGGGCCTGCGTCTGCAAACCCATAAGCGCCGCAACATTGGCGTAAGCCAGCACCGCCCTCAGCCGAAAGTCGGTAGCAGCTTCACGGGTGCACTGCAAGAGCTGCTCCGAAGTCTGTAAAGCCTCCTGCAGGTGGCCCTCCCGGATCAGCAGGTGCACCAAGAGCGACAACGCCGGGGCCTCGAGGGAAGTCCCCGGCATCTGGCCCAGAAGCCGCTCCAGCACCGCCCGGCACTCGGGATAACGCCCCAGGGACAAGAGACCCTCGGCCTGTTTCAGGCGTACCTCGGGTAAATCCTGAACCGCCAGAACCCGCTCCCAAACCACCAGCGCCTCGGTAAACATGCCCCTCTGGCTATAAGACTGGGCCGCCGCCCTCCAGCGAGCAACCGCTTCCCCAGGCTCGCCCCCACACCACCAGTGCTCGGCAACTACCATAGGGTCGGCCTCACCATCCAAAACCTCGGCGCAGCGCCTGTGCAAAACTTCCCGGCGCGCCTTAGAGATGGCCGTGTAGATGCTTTGGCGAACCAGATCGTGCACAAAGCGTGAATCCTTCAACAAACCCCCCTGCTCGGCTTCCTCCAGGGCCCTCATTACCGCCATTTCCGAGAAGCCCGCCACTTTGCTCAGCAGACCCACCCCAAACCCCTCACGCATCACGCTGGCGGCCTGCAAAATCCGCTGGGAAACCTCCCGAAAGGAAGTCATGCGGCGCTGAACCAGCTCACCCACCCGGCTGGGCACCTCGAGTTCTGAGTAATCCTGGGTAAGCTCGTCCAGCGGCGTGAACCAGACGCCCCCTTCCTCCCGCAAAGTGCCGCGCTCGAACAAAGTTCGGAGCACCTCGAGCACGAAAAACACATTGCCCCCGCTCTGCTTGTACAGCCAATGAGAGAACAGGGGCGGGCCCATCCCCTGACCCATCAAATCGCCCAGGAGCTGCTGGAGCGCCTCAAGCGATAGGGGCCTGAGCTGGACTTCCAGAACCTTCTGACCGGAACGCAGCGCCGTCAAGGTTCGGGCCAGGGCCGGTGTCACCTCGCCCAGGCGATACGCCCCCGCCACCCGCCGTTTGCCTCTGGTTACCAGGAGCAGAAACAGCTCGAGGGTCGCGGCATCGGCCCATTGCAGGTCGTCGAAAATGAGGGGGTGGGGTTCTTGCTCGAAGGCTCGAGCCAGCCCCTCCATCAGCCGCAGCTTGGCGGTCTGCGGGTCGCCCAACTCAGTCACGGGCTTGGGGCTGAGCTCCGGGATCAGCCGGGCAACCTCCTCAAGGTAGACCCCCAGGTTCCGAAGCCGATCCAGGCGGGGCTCGAGATACTCGATAATCGGGTAGTAGGGCAGGTTCTCCAAACCCTCGTGGCATTGGAGCACCTCGGCCTGAGGAAAGACTTCCTGCAGGAAACGGGTCTTCCCCACCCCCGGCTCGCCCGCCACCAGCACCAGCGACCAGGACTGGCTCCGAACAATCCGCTGCTCGCGATCCCGGCCCACCAGGCGGGGTGGGCGTGTTAGGCTCAGAGGCAGGGAGACCTGGGTGGGGTGCGCCTCGGGCGTCAGCGCCTGAGCTCTAGCGATTTGCTCTGCGAGCCGTTTGGTGCTTTGGAGCGGCTCCAGCCCCAGCTCACGCTCGAGGCAATGGGCAAAATCCCGGTATACCTTGAGGGCCAAGTCCCGCTGACCTGCAAGGTAAGCTTGTTCCAGATAGGCGGCAACAAGGTCTTCGGCCAGGGGATTGTACCGGAGCAAATCGAGCAGCAGCTGGGCGGCCTGTTGGTGACAACCCTCTTGCCTGAGTCTCTGACTCTGCCGCAGGGCTGCGTCCCGCCAGACGGTAAGCAAGCTATCGCGCTCAAGCTCGAGCCAGGCTTCAAAACCCGGCACCTCCACTACCCGAAAGCCCTCGAGCAGCGGCGCCTGGTGCAGCCGAACGGCCTCTGCCCAATCGCCGCGGCCTATGGCCTGCCGAAACGCCTGGACATCGGTCGGTGGTGCCCAGCGCAATCGAGCATGCTCGACCTCGAGACCTTCAGCCCAAGGAAGCGCTCTGGCCCGGTTAAGCAGCACCCGCAAGCGACGCCTAGCATTAGCCTCCTCGTCTTCTGGGCAAAAAAAAGCCGCCAGTTCTTCACGGCTAACCCAGTCTCCCCTAAAAGCCAAATAAATCATCAGACACACAGGCTTAGTCGGGGGCAGATCCAGGTTGTCCAATCGAGGCAAGCCCAATAAGGAGAGCACGTAATTTAGACTAACCCAACCTGCCACCGAGCATAGCGGCCTTGATTGCTCCCCTTTATCAATCAACTCACGAACAGAAGGATGGGTGAAAAGTTAGGTAAACCAACCAGAGACCTAAAGGTAAACGGAGTATCGTCACGCCCTTCACGGACACGTCCGCCCAACCAGGCGGCCACTGTTCGTACAGGATAGCTCTATCTTTGCGAAGGGAGTTCCAAAATGTTCCCGAAATGAGCCATGCAGTGTCTTGGGTAAAATTTTGCTCAAAGCCGGGCTCATTTGCGGTTTGATCCAGGGCGGTTGGCCTATGGCTTCTCTTTGGCCGCTCTTGACAAAGCCCTGTTTCCTGACCCCAGACCCCTTTTCTTACGGAAACGCCTTGACCGAAGACCAGACCAGCCCCTGGGCCCCCACCGAGCCCATCAGCTCGTACCAGCCGGGCTTAAGCCCCGGCGGAACGGGAAAGCTGGCCGGAAGGGCCCGGAACTTGTTGCCATCGAAGTAGGCCACCACCCGCACCTGGTTTTGTTCGCCAGCGGCTCGCAGAGCCAGGAAGGGATCCGAGCGGTTATTGGAAAGCCAGGCGCTGACGTGCTGGTACTGCGAGGCTCCCACCAGGCTGGCGGGGCCTTGATAGAAGGCCCAGGGCACGGGGCTGTGCAGCTTAACTTCGGTAGCCACAAACACTTCGCCCTCCCAAACCCCGGTGGCCTCGAGCCACATACCCGGAATGGCCAGACTCAGCCAGGGCGAGCTGCTCTGAATGCGCACATTCCCCGAGATGACCTGACCGGCGGCGCTCACCGTCACCTGGCCCATGTAGCTGCGAGGCTGGCGGGCGCTCGAGGGGTTGGGGTTGGCGTTGGAGTTGGGATTGGGGCTCGGGTTATCGTTGTTCTTGTTACTACCGCCCGAACTG
>CAZIXH010000366.1:0-3494 GCA_964543055.1 uncultured bacterium | reverse complement strand
GGCCTGCCGGGGGTAAAGGCGTCCTCGGAGTAGCCGCCCGTCAGGAGCATCTGGATACCACCCTGCTCCAGATGGTTCATCCGAATAAGCTCCAGAATGAAGCCCTCGAGCGTATCGCGGGTGTAGGGCACCTCGAGTTCCAAAAGCCGAGCGGAATTCTCAAAGCGCTGTAGGTGGTCTTCCAGAAAAACCGGAACCCCGCGCAAAATCCGAAAAAACTCGAACACGCCATAGCCCCGCCGCAGGCCCAGATCCGAGATGTGCAGGGTGGCCTGGGTGTGCTCGACAATGGTTCCGTTGATGTGGGCGTACTTCATTCGTAACCCCTAATGTCCACCATGATAGGGTACGCCACGAAACTTGGCTAATATGCAGTACAATTTTTGACATGTCATCGGCACAGGAACGCCAAAGAGCCAACCTCGAAATTTTACGCATCATGACCGAGTTGGTTCAAAAGCATCCTGATATTCGTTTCGGGCAGTGGCTGGTGATTTTGGGAATCGTTGAAACTTATGGCGATATGACTGCAAAAGACCCCTTTTACCTGGAATCCTCCGAGTCGCTGAAAAGCCTCCAGAAAGCAGTAGAACGCTCGAATCTTTTGTGAAAGTCCGCGTCGCCTCCGCCGGAACCGGCAAGACCGCCAGCCTGGTCTTGCGCTACCTGGAGCTTATTGCTGCAGGCACGCCGTTGCGCCGCATCGCGGGCGTGACCTTTACCCGCAAGGCCGCCGACGAGCTGCGGGTACGGGTGGGGCAGGCCATCGAAGAGGTGCTGACCAAGGGGGGGCATCTGGACTTTGCAGCCCCGGCGGCAAGCCAGCCTCTTTTCCAGGAGGCCGCCCGCGAGATTAGCGGGGCCACCCTCAGCACCATCCACGGCTTTATGGCCTGGTGCTTGCGGCTTGCGGCCCCCATGCTGCACCTCGACCCCGACTTCTCCATGCTGGGCGACTGGGAGGCGCAAGCCCTGTTCGAGGAGGAGTGGAACACCCTGCGCTACCTGGCGCAGGAGCCGGGCCATCTGCTCCACGGCGTGGCCACCGACGACCTGACCGAACCCCTCCTGCACCTGTTTTCCAGGCGTTCCCTGGCCGAAGCCTTCGAGCCGGGCGAAGGCGAAGCCAACGAGCGCTTGCTGCGCGTTTATCAGGCACTATACGCTGCTTACGAGGCTCGCTTGGGGAGCAACCTGCTCTCGCCCTCCGAACTCGAGCGCCGCGCCCTCGAGCTCACCCGCCACCCCCGCGCCCTAGAGCGCATACTCGAGCGGGTGCAGGTGCTCCTGGTGGACGAATATCAGGATGTAAACCCCCTGCAAGGGGCTTTTTTCGAGGCCCTCGAGCAGGCCGGGCTGCCCATCGAGATGGTGGGCGACCCCAAGCAGTCCATCTACGCCTTCCGCGACGCCGATGTGGGGGTTTTCCGCAAGGCCCTGCGGGAAGGCCAGCTTCTGCCGCCGCTGGCCCGGAGCTACCGGCACGGCCAGACCCTGGTGCGCTTTTTGAACCGCCTCACCGCCCATCTGGCTGCCCAGGGACAGGGTTTTGGCCCCGAGGAAGCCCCGCCGGTGGAAAGCACCCGGCCCGAGCAGGGGCGCCTGGAGATTCACTGGGTGGAGGGTGAAAGCCCCCTCGACGACCTGCGGCAACAAGAAGCCTGGGTACTGGCCCAGCGGCTGCGGGATTTGTCGAACCAGACCGCTTTTTCCGAGATGGCCGTGCTGGTGCGTTCGTACCAGAGTGTGCGCTTTCTGGAAGAAGCCTTTAGCGCTGCCCAGGTTCCCTACGTACTCCTGCAAGGGCGGGGCTACTACGAGCGGCAGGAGGTGCGCGACCTCTACCACGCCCTGCGGGCGGCCCTCGACCCCAGGGGGCTTTCGCTGGCGGTTTTTCTGCGGAGCCCCTTCGGGCAACACACCGAGGAAGGGCCGCTAAAGCCCCTGGAGCTGGCCGAAATTGAGACGGTGCTGCGCTCGAGCGACCCCCTGCAAGCCCTGGAACTCCGCTGGCCCAGCGTGCATGTACGCCTGCGACAAATCCAGTCCCGGCTGCGCCTGGAAGCTCCCCTCGAGGTACTCAAGTACCTGATCCGCGCACCCCTGATGGCGGGCCGCGCCTACCACGATTTTCTGGAGCCCAGGGCCCGCGAGAACGTGGATGCCCTGCTCTTTTACTTTGCTCCGCGCCCGCCGCAGAGCCTCGAGGCTTTGCTCGAGCGCCTCGAGCGCCTCTCCCGCCAGGCCGACGCCGGCGATGTGCCGCAGTCGGGCGAGGGCGTGCAGATCCTGACCATCCACCGCGCCAAAGGGCTGGAATGGCCGGTGGTGGCGGTATTCGACCTGGGCCGGAAGAACACCCACCAGGCCCGACCGCTTTACCTGGGGCGTAAGGAGGACGCAGGCAGCCGCCTGACGCAATGGGTGGCCCTGCCCGATACCCCGCAGTTTGCGGTGTTCAAAGAGCAGGTCAAAGCCCAGGAGGAGGAGGAGAGCTACCGCCTCTTCTACGTAGCGGCCTCGAGGGCCCGCGATACCCTGCTGCTCACCGGCAGCGTGAGCAAAGGCAAGCCCGAAGGCTGGGTGAGGGTGCTGGAGGCGCTGAACCTGGGGCCTTACAGCCCGCCCTACGACCGGGCCGAGCTTATGCTCCACACCTGGCGCTACCAGCCAATACCGCCGTCCCCGGTCATCGGCCCGTCCGAACCGCCCGAGTCCTCGCCCTGGGTGGAGGCCCGCTTCGACCTCGAGCCCTTTCCCCCGCTCTTCTCGCCCTCGGCCTACAAGCGTCTCGAGGCCGAGCCCTTGCCGCTCCCCGACCCCGAGGAGGGGGAGGCCCTGCCGGGCCGGGCCAGGGCCATCGGGACGCTGGTGCACTACGCCATCGGCCAGAACTGGCACCCCGACAACCCCGCGCACCTGGCCAACCTCGAGGCCCAGGAGGTCATGTTCCCCTTTGGCCCCGACGAGCGCTTGGGCATCATGGACGAGGTGAAGACCCTGCTGCAAAACTACCAGGGGCTTCTGGGCACAAAGCTCCCCTGGCCCCGCGACGAAGACTACCCCGAGTTCGCGGTAGGCCTCCCGCTGGGCACGACCGTGTGGCAGGGGGTCATAGACCGGCTCTACCGGGTGGGCGGGCAATGGTACCTGGAAGACTACAAGACCGACCGGGAGATGCAGCCCGAGCAGTAGTACTTCCAGCTGGGGGTCTACCTGGCTGCTGTTCGGCAGGCCTGGCAGGTAGACCCCGAGGTGCGGCGGGTATATTTGCGCTTTGGGGAGGTCATCCGGCTGGAAAAGACCCGCCTGGAGGCTGCCCTGAACGAGATCAGGCCCGCTGAAAGGCGAACTACCTTTACGCAGCCCGGTTCCTGACCTCCAGGTTTTCCGGCAATCAGGTGATTTATACCTACTGAAGGCGTGTAGCCAACGTTCAACGGCGCACGAGTGGTCTGGTAACAAAGTATTTGGGATGCCTTCAATGAACCCAA
>CAZIXH010000365.1:0-3592 GCA_964543055.1 uncultured bacterium | reverse complement strand
GTACCGGGTCAGGGTGATTGAGCTAAGGCCTGAGCGCATTCCATTGCTGCAAAGTGAGCTGCCCCCAGAGGTGGTGGTGCAGGGAAGCGGCACCGATCCGGCGCTTTTGCAGAGCGTGGATATTCGCCAGGCCCAGGTAGTGGCGGCAGTGACCGGTAGCGACGAGACCAATCTGGTGGTGACCAACCTGGCCCGGCTCGAGTTTGCTGTGCCCCGCACCATTGCCCGCATCAACAACCCCAAAAACGCCTGGATGTTCACCCCGGAAATGGGGGTGGACGTGGCCCTTAACCAGTCCGACCTGATGGCCCACCTGATCGCCGAAGAGATGTCGCTGGGCGACATGATGACCCTGCTCAAGCTGCGTCGGGGGCAGTTTTCGCTGGTGGAGGAAAAGGTAGACCCCAAAGCCCTGGCGGCAGGCAAAGCCCTGCACGACCTGACCTTGCCCGCCGAGTGCAACCTGGTGGCAGTACTGCGCGGAGGGGAGTTGCTGCTCCCCAAACCCGAGCTGGTGTTGCGGCCCGGTGATGAGGTGCTGGCGGTGGTGCACAGCGACCATGCGGCGGCGCTGGCAGCCTTGCTGGGGGCCGGGTAATGCCCTGGTAATACCCCCTCCCTATGCTTTACCTGAAGCGGTGCGAGTAAGCCAGGTTCTTTTCGGGCCAACACACACCCTGGCTCGAAAAGGGCAGTTTGAAGGCAGGTGAGCATATGGAACCCCTCTTCAAGCACTTTCTGATAGCTACCGATGGCAGCGTGGGTAGTGAGAAGGCGGTACGGGTAGGCCTCGAGCTGGCCGCCCGCCTGGGGGCCAGGGTAGAACTTGTCAACGTCCTCGAGCACGGCGAAGAACCCGCCGACCCCGGCTTGCGCACCCGCCTGACCATGTTGCGCGACCTTGACCGCCACCACGGCAAGCTGGCCCTCGAGCAAGCCTCCGCCCTGGCCCAGAAGCTAGGGGTCGAGTACAAGGCCCTCCAGCCCACCGGCTTGCCCGAGCAGGTGATCGTGCAGAAAGCCCCGAACTTCGACCTGATTGTCCTGGGCACCCACGGACGGAGCGGCCTGAGGCGCTGGATGATGGGCTCGGTGGCCGAAGCAGTGTTGTCACGCAGCCCCAGGCCGGTTCTGGTGGTGCACGAATCCTACGAGCCTCCTGCGCTGGAGCCCGAGGCAGGCCTCTACAAGCATCTGCTGGTGGCTACCGATGGCAGTGTGTGCAGCCAGCAGGCCACCAACTATGGCCTGCGGCTGGCCCAGGCCCTGGGAGCCGAGGTGACCTTTTTGTCGGTGGTGAGTGCCCTGACCCGTCCCCAGGGGGCGGGTATTCCGTTGTCTCAGGCCCTGAGCCTGGTGGAAGAGGACGCCCAAACCCAGACCGAAGCCCTGCTGGAGCAAGTGCGAACCCAGGCCCAGCAAGCCGGGGTGTCTGCGCGGGTCAAGCTGATGCAGGGCCGGCCCGTCGAGGCCATTGTCAAACAAGCCCTGCTGCACGACCTGCTGGTGATGGGCACCCACGGGCGCACCGGGCTGGACAAGCTGATGATGGGTTCGGTGGCAGAAGGGGTGGTGCGCCGCTGCCAGACCCCGGTGGTGGTGGTGCCCTGTCCAGAAGCCTGAGGCAACGCATCGCTGCCTTTTTGCCGAATAAGGAGATCAGTGCCGCAGCAGGCGCACAACCTCCACAATGGCCCTGGTATCGCCCTGGCCTTTGGCAAGGTCGGCCCGGCACTCCTCCAGATAGGTCTCGAAAATCAGGTCGCCGGTGGCTTCCAGGGCGCTTTTGATACCTGAGAGCAGGGTCAGAATCTCGCGGCAGTCGCGGTCTTCCTCAACCATTTTTTGCAGGCCCCGTACCTGCCCCTCGAGCCGCTTGAGGCGGTTCAACACACGGGCTCGAGCCTCCAGGTTATGTTTGCTTTGAGCAGTACCCATAGTATCCCTACGGGGTATCCTACCCTGAAGCGGCTCTTCCCCCAACATTTGGGGGGTGTTCGTACCGAACACGCAGAGCAGGCTTCTGGCGACCTGCTATGCACTGCTCGCCAGGGATGACGCGCTAGTCTAGCTGTCGTAAAAGCTGCTCGAGCTGAGCCCGGTTTACGGGCCCCAGGTGACGGGCCATGACCTGTCCATCGGAGCCAATCAGCAAGGTGGTGGGCAGCCCGCTCACCTGGAAGGCCCGCTGCAAACCTGCACTGTCCAGGAAGACCCGCGCCGAAAGCCCAGTCTGCTGCAAGAAAGCCTGAATGGCCCCTGGGTCTTCCCCTGCGTTCAGGAGCACGATGGGGTAGCCCTTCTGCTGGTACTCCACCAGGAGGGGCATCTCGGCCCGGCAGGGAGGGCACCAGGTAGCCCAGAGGTTGACCAGCATGGGCCTGGGCAGATCTGCAAAGCGTACCTCACTGGGGCGCGACTGGCCGACCTCGAGGTACTGAAGCACCTGGGTCTCGAGGGCTGGTTTGCTGGTTGATGGGGCCGGACGGGTAAGACCATACTGCACCCCCAGCGGCAAGAGGGCCACGGCCAGCGAGGCCGCCCCCGGAACCAGCAGGCGCGTTGCTTCCCGCTTGAGCGAGAAGAGCGCCGCTAATGCCCCGGCGGGAACGCCCACCCACCAGTTCCAGCCTCCGCTGCGGATGTCAAGAATGCTGAGCAGAGCGGCTCCAGCGTTGGGCCAGGTAGAAAGGTGTTCCACGGCGTAGCCCACTCGAGCCGCCAGCACCGCAACCAGCAATACCCACCAGGCTTTCCCCTCCACACCCTGACGCGCGGCCAGCCAGGTAAAGGCCAGAATGCCGAGCAGCAGGGCCAGATTCGGCCAGCTCAGGGCCAGAGGGCCAAGCAGCAATGCGTCGGGGGTTAGTTTCATCGGCTCCACACCATCCCTAAAACGAATAGAACCACCAGCCAGGGAACCACGTTGCAAATAGACAGCCCCTGCACTCGGCAGGATGCCCACTCTTGTAATCTCTGACGCCACGGAGCCACGCCCTGTTCGTTTTCCTGAGCGGTAGGTCGGTAGCGCTCGAGCCGGGGTCTGGGGATCTTCACGCCACTAGTATATCCCCATAGGGTATCTTTTGCCAAGGTCTGTACTTTTGTTGTCCAGAAAACACATTCATGACAAAAATGTCTTACCGTCAATTACGGGTAAATACCCGGTAAGGATATTTTTCAGGGAGGTTTCAGATGCGTGTTCTGGTTCTTTTCTCGATTGCGCTGGCCCTGGGTTTTGCTTCCGCTCAGCCCCTCACCCTGGGGGAGCAGTACCTTTTGCGCGGCTACACCGGCAACGCCATGGGCAAGGTCTGGGCGGGGGCTCTACGCTTTGAGGGGGTTGAGGTGCTTACCAACAGCAGCTCCATCTGCGCGAGCCTGAGCGGGGCGGCCATTGCCAGCTACCTCGAGGCCCGCCCCAACGCCCCTGTAGCCACCGCCGCGCTGTCCAGCCCCGATGACGTGCTTCGCCTGGTAAGCTTCCGCCAACCCGCCCTGGCCCTGATCTTCGGTGGTCAGACCGACACCCCCACCAACAACGCCCTGGTGAAGGCGGTGCTGGCCGAGGCCGCCCAGCGCAACTACGCGG
>CAZIXH010000364.1:0-3898 GCA_964543055.1 uncultured bacterium | reverse complement strand
CCCATCGGGCCCCATTATCGCAAACCTTGCAACAGAGCAATAACAGTTCCTAAACCACGGTGAGAATGTACAGGTATCTTTACGACGGTGTAGTGAGCCTGTCAAAGGGCGGTACTTATACCATGTTTGCCTGAAAGCTTTGCAAAACATAGCAGCTCGAAAGTAGAGGACGGCGGTTAGGGGGCAGGCAACAGGCGATAGAAACCCAGTACCTACCTCCTACCACCCACTTTCACCTTGTGTATCGTTGAAAGCGGGTGGTACGCACAAAGTTGGTATTGGAGCTGAAGTGTAAGGGTGGAACTGCTCTGAAAATAACCAGAGCCAAGGTCGAACGGGCCCGGCCTTTGGGAGTTTCTCTGGCCTGGAGAGGTTCGTCCCTGACCCTGGAGATCCCTGATGGAGGTACAGCCCTGCTTGAAGGCACAGAGTAGGCTAGCCTCCCAGAATTTCCTGCTCTTTCTTGTGCAGAACTTCGTCTATCTTGTGCACGAATTCGTCGGTAATCTTCTGGATTTCGGCCTCGGCGCGTTTGATGTCGTCCTCGGAGAGGTGCTTTTCCTTCTCCATCTTTTTGGCTTTGTCGAGAGCCTCGCGACGGGCGTTCCGAACGGCAACTTTGGCTTCCTCGGCGTAGTGCTTGACCGACTTGACCAGATCTTTGCGGCGTTCCTCGGTGAGGGGCGGGATGTTGATGTAGAGGGCATCGCCCTTGTTGGTCGGGTTGAGGCCCAGATCGGAGTCGCGGATAGCCTTCTCGATTTCCTTCAGCATACCCGGATCCCACGACTGTACTACCAGGGTGCGGGGGTCGGGTGAAGAGACGGTACCCACCTGGTTCAGGGGCATGGCAGAGCCGTAGTATTCCACTTTGATGTTGCTTAGAATGGCGGGATTGGCCCTTCCGGTGCGCAAGGTGGCGAGGTGGTGCTCGAGGGCTTCCAACGATTTTTGCATGTGACTCTTGGCTTCGGCGTAGAGGTCTTTGAGCATGATTGCCTCCTTAATCCTGGATAGCTTACCCCTAAATCGCTCAAAGGTTGCAGGGCAACGGGCCTGTTAGCTTTGAACTTGACCTTCACATAGCCCTAGCTATGCACCAGGGTGCCCACCCGCTCCCCTTTGATAATTTTCTCCAGATTGCCCTCCGTGAACATATCAAACACCACGATGGGCATATTTTGCTCCTGGCACAAGGCCATGGCGGTGGCATCCATCACCTGTAAGCCTTCTACCAGGGCCTGGTGGTAGGTCAGGTCGTCGTACTTGATTGCAGCGGGGTTTTTGCGGGGGTCGTCGCTGTACACCCCATCTACCTTGTTTTTGGCCATCAAAACTGCATCCACGTTCATTTCCAGGCCGCGCAGAGCCGCAGCGGTGTCGGTGGTCACGTAAGGGTTGCCGGTGCCGCCGCCAAATATCACCACCCGGCCTTTTTCCAGGTGCCGGATGGCCCGGCGGCGAATGTAGGGCTCGGCAACCTGCTGGATGGTCAGGGCTGTCTGGACGCGGGTGGGTACACCGATGAACTCGAGGGCATCCTGCAAGGCCAGGGCATTCATGATGGTGGCCAGCATACCGATGTAGTCTGCACTGGCCCGATCCATGCCCACACCCTGACGAGCCCCCCGCCAGAAGTTGCCGCCGCCCACCACAATGGCCACCTGGACACCGAGCTGATGGGCCTTGGCAACCTCCTGGGCCAGGGCCTTGGTAGCCTCGGGCTGGATCCCGAAGCCATTACCGCTCATAAATTCGCCCGAAAGTTTCAGCAGCACGCGCTTATATTTCATATCGCCCCCACGATTTTGAATGCAGGCCACCCTCTTCCTGATGGGTATCGAGCGGCTGGTTCACTTGCTGGAGCCTCTGGCTAAGGCAGAAGAAAAGGGCCGAAAGCCTTGCGACTCTCGACCCCCGGCAACCATGGCCTATGCCCCCACTTCAAAACGGCTAAAGCGTTTGACCTGAATGTTCTCGCCAATCTTGGCGATGGCGGCCTGGATAAGCTCACGCACCTTGATCTTTTCATCCTTGACGAAGGGCTGCTCCAGGAGCACCATCTCTTCGTAGAACTTTTTCATGCGGCCTTCGGCGGCTTTCTCGGCGATGTTTTGCGGCTTTCCTTCATTCAGGAGCTGCTGGATATAGATGGCTTTTTCCTTCTCGAGGTCTTCTTGCGAGACCTCCTCGATGCTGATGTAGCGGGGGTTGGCCATGGCGATGTGCATGGCAATATCCTTGGCCAGACGCTGGAACTCCTCGTTGCGGGCCACAAAGTCGGTCTCGGAGTTGAGTTCGACCATCACCCCCACCCGCTGGTTGTGGTGGATGTACGAGCCGATGATGCCCTCGCGGGCTTCGCGGTCGGCTTTTTTGGCAGCCTTGAGGGCGCCCCGCTCGCGCAGCAGGGTGGTGGCCTTTTCCATATCCCAGCCTGCGTCTTCCAGGGCCTTCTTAACGTCGGACATGCCGGCGCCGGTCTGTTCACGTAGTTTTTTGATTTGCTCGAGTTGTGACATCGGTTTCACCTCTGTAGGCTTCCGGGCACGGGGTTCCGGGCTCAGGGTATGGCTTTTGCCCTGGGCTCGGAATCCTTTACCCGAGCCTGATTTATGCTTCTGCTGCTTCGGTTGTGGCGGCTACCTCGGTACTGGTGGGGGGGATTTCGCGCCCACCCCCACGGGCTTCGACGATCAGGTCGGTCATGCGGCTCACGATGAGCTGGATTGAGCGAATGGCATCGTCGTTGCCGGGTACGATGTAGTCGCACACGTCAGGGTCGGAGTCGGTGTCGGCCAGGGCGATCACCGGGATGCCAAGCTTTCGAGCTTCTTTGACCGCAATGGCCTCCTTGGTGGGGTCTACCACAAAGATGGCATCGGGCAGGCGGCGCAGCTTGCGGAAGCCGCCCAGGTTCTTTTGCAGGCGCTCGAGTTCGTGCTGAAGACGTACCTGCTCGGTTTTGACCCGCTCTTTGATCTCGTCCGAGGCAAAAAGGGCCTCGAGCTCGGCCAGGCGGTTGACCTGCGCGGTGATGGTGCGGAAGTTGGTGAGCATACCGCCCAGCCAGCGCTGGTTGACATAGGGCATTCCGGCACGGTCGGCTTCCTGCTGCACGATTTCCTGGGCCTGCTTCTTGGTGCCCACATAAAGGATGGTGGCCCCCCGCATGGCCAGGTCTTGCACATACTTAAAGGTGCGCTCGAGTTCAACCATGCTTTTTTGCAGGTCAATGATAAAAATGCCGTTGCGCTCGGCGTAGATGTAGCGCTTCATCTTGGGATTCCAGCGCTTGGTCTCGTGACCGAAGTGTACGCCGGCCTCGAGCAGTTCCTTGATGCTTACGTTTGCAGCCATGGTTTCTCCTAACGGGACGGTTGGAGCGGGCGTTGATTTGTGCTGGTTGCGCTTTTCCCTGGGTACCGTTCCCTAACCCCAGGTAGCGCTTGGCACACCCAAATGAAGAGTATACCCGAGAGATACCCTTTACGGAAGTCCGGTCGGTTGCTATACTCCTTGGTGCTATTTGGCCCCTGGGGGCGTAGCTCAGCGGGAGAGCAGGTCCTTTGCAAGGACAAGGTCGGGGGTTCAAATCCCTTCGCCTCCACCAGAAAAGCCGATAGCCAATAGCGGATAGACGATGGCGAAATAGTTTCGCGATTGTTCGTGCTTTGCTCCTTGCGTACTGCCTCGGTAAAGCGCCGGGTATTTGCAGATTCGAGAGCTCCCATCTGCGCTTGCAATCAGCTATGGGCTATCGGCCATTCGCGCTATATGCTGGAGATGTGAATACACCCGTTTGGGACGACGGAAACTGGCAGGCTTTGCCCAGCCTGGAGGGCGACCTCGAGGCCGATATTTGCGTGATAGGGCTGGGAGGGTCGGGGCTTTCGGC
>CAZIXH010000363.1:0-5384 GCA_964543055.1 uncultured bacterium | reverse complement strand
TCAGTATCCTTGATGCTGTTGGTGCTAAGCGCACCGCGACCACCGAGTTCTCCCAGGCGGAGATAGGCGGCAGCGTAAGATGGGTTTAAGAGACACAGTCCTACCACGCCAACCCCGGACGCTTCCGCTTTCATCCGGCCTATGGCCGCGAGGTGCTGGACGGCTACGGCCGCTTGCGGTGATTGGCCGCGCCGAACGTCCCCAACCCCCCCCCCCAGCGGCCACGGCGGGCCAGCTACAGCACCCGCCTGCTGGAAGGGTCCCAGGCCAGCCCCTACTTCATCTGGCCCAACATAGACCCCTTCCGCGAGCAGCCAACCCCCTTCGGCGCGGTCTTGCAGCCCGAGCGCTTCTGGGCCGAGGTGAACGCCTCGCACACCCTTCAAGCGGCTAGGGCCACCGTCAAGCAGAGCCGGGCGCAACAGCAGGGGCTTTACGACGCGCAGAACCCCCTAACGCTGCTGGCCTTCGAGCTGCGCTACCTGACCGCAGGCAAGCCGCCACAGCGCTATGTGATCGACCTGGCCCACCCCAGCCACCGGGTTCTGCGGCCCCAGCGGTACGTGGAGGTTGAATACCCCGAAGACCGGCTCTTCGTGCCGGAGGAGTACGGGCCCTTGTTCGAGCAGCAGGGGGCGGTGGTGGCGTCACAAACCCCGCTGGGAGGTGGGGGTTCTCCAGCATGCGGGTCTGTGTCTCAGTGCGGCTGTACGCTCAGGTCACCCTGACCACTGGGCAAAGGGCCGGGGTTGCGCGAGAGGATGTTGTCCCAGACGTAGCGCCCGGCTTCTTCTCTTTGTATATCGTGGTTGAACTGCTCCAGGCCGCTCCGGTAGCGGCGATACCACGAACCGGGCAGGGGTTTGCCGTCCACCACGAAGTCGGTGCGGATGTGGTCGAAAAACTCGTTGATGCCGGTGCCCAGCCGGAAGCCCATGGCCGAGTCGAATTCCACCAGACCGTCGTTGTCGATCACGTTATCGCTCACCGATACACCGGTGCCAACTACTCTGGGGGCGGGGATGCTGGTCAGGGGCCAGGAGAGCGTCCAATTGGCATGATTAAGACATGCTGAAGGAAGGTTGGTCTGGGTGGTCAAGGTCTGAGTCATCCAACTGGAAAGATTCGCTGCCAGGCCGACGAAATCACCCCCCAGGCTGTTGAGGGCGCTCAGTAAAGCAGGGAAGCTGAGCGAGGCCAGGGCACTGGCCGCTTGCTGCAAGCTGCCGTAGTGGGCCACCAGGGCCTCCACGACCGGGCCATAATTCATGGTGATATTCACACCCGAACAGGACAACCGGGGCTCCGGCAACTGCACGCTGCCGCCCAGGTCAACCCGAAAACCCTGGTTGAGAAAGATGGGCACAGCGGAGGTGCTTTGCACCTTGAGTTGCCCCAGCACGAAGCGCAAAAGGCTGGAGGTGTCGCTGCCGAACTGGGCGCGGAAGAAGAGGTTGAGCTGCGGGGCCACCGAGTCCAGGTACGTGCGCAGCAGGGCCAGTGCATCCACCCGCTCGGTGCGGTCGAGCTGGCTGGCAAAGCCCGCAAATGGGGTGCGGGGGCCGGTGCCCAGATCCAGGAACCGGTAGATGAAGTCCCCCCCGATGGCCTGCAAAACCCAAGACTGTTTGGTCTCACCTTTCTGCAAGCTATCCAGGGCATTAAAATCTCCGGGGATCTGAACCAGGTTGAGGGTATCGGCCACGGTGCTGCCGGGGTTGCGGGCTCCCAGGGCGTAGATGGGGATGAGCTGGTTTTTGGCCCCCACGATGGCCGATTGGTTGGTGCGGATGGCCCGGCTAGGGTGCAGCGGCCCGGTGTTGAGGGCCGCCCACAGCCCGGTGTGGCTCTCTCCCCAGACTCGGTTAATGCCAAGGATGGTAGTTTGGGCGAACTGTTCAAACGAGGTTAGCGCGGCAACTACCGGCTCGGCGTTGACGGCGTCGAGGGGCGGCAGGTTGACCAGCAGGCTCACGGCGTTGCGCCAGGCATTGAGCAGGCGTTCTTGTGCCTGGTCGGCTGCGTTGATGGTGCCACGCAGCACCCCTACGGCCCGGATGACCTCCGTTGCCCGGTCCATGAAGCGCACGCCCTGGTGGGGGGTGGCCATGGTGATGGCGTAGTAGGTCAGGTTGCGCAGGTAGTCCATCTTGACCCGGGTGGACAGGTCGCCGGTGTCGTAGCGGCTGTTGCTGGCGGGGAAGCGCAGGCTGAGGGGGTTGGTGATGGCTTGCAGGGAGGCTCGAGTGGGGTTGGACAGGATGAAGCGGGTGATCAGGCCGCCCCAGCTATGGGCTACGAAGACCAGCTTGGGCTTGCGCCTGAAGGTTCGCTCGAACAGGGTGACGCAGGCGTAAATCTGATCCACCGCGTACATGGCCTGCTCCACCAGGCTGTCCTTGGCATCCCGGTGGCCGAGCAGTACGGTCAGCCTGGGTGCGGCAGCCTGCCCAGGGCTAAAACGTTCGGCGGTCATCAGGTCGCCCAGGGTGCATTGATCGGAGGCGGGCACCTGGTCTTCCCCCTGGCCGGGCAGGGTCAGGCCGACATCGAGGAAATTCTTTCCAGTGATGTCGGTGCCCTCGAGGGTTACGAGTGGAATATCCTTGTCCGCGACGGCCCCCAGCAGCCCCTTTACAAAGGGGTAGGTCCAGTAGTGCCGGGCGTGCTTGCGGGTGCCGGGCACGCCGTCTTTACTGGGGTCATCCCCTGGGGTTCGGGCCGGAGCCCCCTGAAGTCGCACCATCAGGGGGGGGCCATCGGGAACCACCATGTGGCGCAGAAGTTCTACCGGGGTCAGGTTGAGGTCGCGGGGGGGCAGATTGGGGAAGTTCCCGCTTACCCCCGGCGAGGGGTTGGTGGAGGTGGGCGGCGTGGTGACCTGCACCGGGGCATAGAGGCCGGTGCTGTCGCCGGTCGCCAGCCGGGAGGCTCCGGCCATTTTGCCGGTGTTGGTCACAATCAGGCCGGTAAGCTGCCCGTCTTGTTCGTGGCTGTAAAGCCCCGCACCGGAGCCAGGACGGGCCCGCTCTGCGCTCCAGCGCAGGGTGTTGCCGTCGGGCAGGGTAAAGCTGCCGCTGGCGGTCTGGCCGTCCAGGCGCCCCTCGAGGCGGTGTCCGTTGGGGGCGGTGGTGGGGTTAATTTGCCCTGCGCCCACCGAGCCGTAGAACCAGCCGGTATGGCTGCCCCAGCTGTTGGGGCCACCACAGGCGTAGGCCACCAGGTTGCCATCCTGCACCACCAGCGCAATCAGGGCATCGCTGCCCGCAATCTCGCCCACGAACACCTGCGGGCCGGTGTCTGGGCTTGGGCGGTTGCCGCACCCCACCAGCAACACCAGCAATAGTCCTGCTAGCAAATCTACCAAAGACCGCATATTTCACCTCCTGAGCTATGCTCCTGAGCACTGCCCCGGCTTGGGTTTGGGGAGCCTCGAGGGGCACTGTAGAGGCCAAACGTTACACCACCGTCTCAGCGCAACCGGCGCGGCCAGCGGCGCTGCAGGTAGGCCCGTAGCTCCTCCCAGGTGGCCAGCTCCACCTCGGTACCGGTCTTCAGGTCGTGCACGCGGTAGGTGGCTCGGGGAAGGCCGTCCGGGCCGGGGGTGGTGTACACCCGTACCAGGAAGCTCTGGCGCAGCCTGGGGTTCATGGAAAGCAGCGTAGAGAGTAAGCGTTACACCGGCGTCTCAGCCTCGAGCTGCCTCGGCGGCCTCGAGCTGGGCCCGCACCTCACGGGGAAGCCGAGTGCGCTCGAGGGGCTCTACTGCGTGCCGTACCAGTGCCAGTTCTTCAGGGGTGCTGTGTTGCAAGGCCAGGGTGAGCAAGATGGCCCGGGTAGGCAGGTGAGCGGTTTTGGGCAGGAAGGTCAGGGCCTCTTGCAGGGCCAGGTGGGCTTTTTCGGGTTGGTCGGTCTGATGATACAACCCAAACAAGCGGGTACGGGCCAGGAGGCCGAACATGGGGTGGCGGCCCTTTTGCCGCACCGCCTCATAGTGGCCGATGGCCTCCTCCCAGCGTTCCAGACGCAAGCAGGCGGTGCCCAGATTGACCTCGAGGTTGTCGGTACGCCCTTCCTCGTAGGCCGGGTCTTCAGCCAGCACGGCCCTGGCGGGTGCCAGAATTTGCGCCGGCTCACCCCGCACAATCCAGTAGTACACCAGATTGCTCATACAAGAGACCTTGCCGTGGCGGGAGTGCAGAGCCTGTGCGAGGGCAAAGGCTTCTTCCAGTTCGCGCCGGGCTTCGTCCAGGCGACCCAGTTGGGTAAGCTGGGCTCCCATATCGTTCTTGAGCAGAACCAGGTCGAAGCGGGTTGCCGGGTCGTGGTGTTGGGCATAGATTTCGGCCAGCTTTCGGGCCATGTTAAGGGCCAGGTCGTATTCACCTTTCTGGAAGTGCCAGGACTTGCGCAAAAGGCCCACCGTTACCTGGGCGTGCTCGTCCAGGAGATCGAGAGGATAGTTTTGCTCGAGGTCGGTCAGGATAGGCTCGGCCAGAGCAACCTGCATGTTTTGCACATGTACCCCAGCCAGCAAGGCAAGGGCACAGGCCCGCTGAGAAACGCTCAGCGACTGCTGCAAGAGAGCCTCGAGGCGGCTCCTGCTTTCTTCGTACAGTCCGGCACCGCCGAGTTGTTGGATAAGTTTGAGCTCGAGCTCTATCTTCCGCTTGGGGTCGGCGTTGGTTTCCAGCGCTCTGCGCAGAAGCCCTACCGAAACCGCCGCGTCGGGGGTACCATCAGCGGCTTCCTCCCAGAGGTGGCTGGCCTGCTCGAGTTCACCTGCCGCCTGGTAATGTCGTGCAAGCAAGGCCGGGTCGGCCTCGCCCAGACCTTGGGCTACTGCACTGTGAAGCATGGTTCGCCTCGAGGATGGAAGGTCGCTGTACACCCCCTGGCGGATCAGGTCGTGGGTAAACTGGGCGCTCTGCATGAGCCCCAGGGTTTCAGCTTCCTCCAGCCCCCCCAGCACCGCCCACTCCGAAAGCCCGGTCACCCCGGCCAGCAGCCGGGGGCCAAAGCCCTCGCCCACCACGCTGGCGGCCTGCACCACCCGCAGGGCGGGCTCGGAGAGGCGGCCCACCCGGCGGCGGATCACCTCGGCCACCCTGGGGGGGATTTGCAGCTCGCTGTAGTCGCGGGTTACTTCGTCGAGGTCGGTGTGCCACTGGCCCTGCTCGGCCCGCAGCACCCCGTTTTCGAAGAGGGCCTTGAGGGTCTCGAGGGCGAAGAAGGGGTTGCCGCCGGTCTGGCCGTGCAGCCAGCCGGAGAAGAGCGGGGGCCCTTCCTCCACCCCAATCAAATCGGCCAGCAGGGCCTGTACGGACTCGGCTCTCAGCGGCTCCAGGGCCAGTTCCTCCACCCCGCTACCCCGCAGGGCCTCC
>CAZIXH010000362.1:0-4594 GCA_964543055.1 uncultured bacterium | reverse complement strand
GGCCCCACCCCCCAAGCCCTGGCGCATGGTGGGTCTGGAGCCCCGGTGGGAGCAGGTTGCAGGCGAGCTCGCCCAGTATCTCCAACCTTAGCCCCATGCAGCCAAACTGGGAAAGGCTCACGCTTCAAAACCCTCGAGAGGAATAAAGTGGTGCAGATGCAGTCGAACCCGCAAGTCCAGCCCCCCATCAGAACTGACCGGTCAGTTTTTGGTCCCCTCCTGGCCCTGATGCCCTACCTGCGGCGCTACGGCCCACAGTACCTCTGGGGCATGCTGGCCGGAATAGCCTCGGTGGGGGTGGCAGCCCTGTCGCCTTATTTCCTGCGCCATGCCATTGATGCCATCCGGGCCGGAGAGGCGTACCTGGTCTGGGTCTGGGCTATTGTGGGCGCTGCCGTGGCCTCGGCCATTTTCTCCTGGGCCAACCGGCAGCTTTTGGTGGTGGCCAGTCGCTACATCGAACATGACCTGCGCATGGATTTGTTCCAGAAAGCCCTTTCGCTGGATAGCTACTTTTACAGCAAAAATCGCATTGGCGACCTGATGAATAAGTTCACCACCGACCTGGGCGCGGTGCGCGAAATGCTGGGTGGGGGCATCAACATGGGCAGCCGCCTGCTGATGTTTGTGGTGTTTGCAGTGGTGTCCATGTACCTGGTGAGTGTGCCGCTGGCGCTGGCTTTGTCGGTGGTCTTCCCGGTGATTTTTGCCGTTATGTACTACGTTTTGCGCCTGATTGACCAGCGCTACCGTGAAAGCCAGGAATCCTTCGACAGGATTTCCACCCGCGCCCAGGAGAACTTTTCCGGCATTCGGGTGGTTAAGGGATTTGCCCTGGAAGAGCGCGAGTTGAGGGCCTTTCAAGCGCTCAACAAGGACTACATCGCCAAAAGCCTGGCCCTGACCCGGGTGGACGGCCCGGTGCGGGCCCTGATGGGGCTCCTGATGGGCTTTGCCGCCCTGATTGTGCTGTGGATGGGTGGTGGAATGGTCATCCGGGGCGAGATGACCGCCGGGCAGTTTGTGCAGTTTAACGCTTACCTGATGATGCTGGGCTGGCCCATCGTGGGGCTCGGCTGGACCCTGACCATCTTCCAGCGGGGCTCCACCAGCTACAAGCGGCTCGAGGAGTTCTGGTATGAGCCCGCCCGGATTGCCGACCCGCCGAATGCCCTTCTCCCGCAAGGGGAGAAGGGGGTGGCTGAGAATTTTGTCCTGCGGGGGGAGGTCAAGTTCGAGGAGGTGAGCCTCGAGCTTGGGGGGCGTAAGGTGCTGGAGGGCATTACCCTGACCATTCCCGAGGGCACCACACTGGGCATCACCGGGCGCACCGGGAGCGGCAAAACCCTTTTGGTGAGCCTGATTCCCCGCCTCCTGGACCCCACCGAAGGCCGGGTACGGGTCGGGGGCTACGATGTGAAGGATTTGCCCCTGGCCACCCTGCGGCGGGCTATCGGGATGGTGCCGCAGGAGCCCTTCCTGTTCTCCGATACCCTGGCCGAGAACATCTGCTTTGGGCTTCCTGAGGTGGACCTCGAGCGGGCCGAGTGGGCCGCCAAGCTGGCCGGGGTGCACGATGACATCATGGGTTTCCCCAAGGGCTACCAGACCTCGCTGGGCGAACGCGGCGTCACCCTTTCGGGTGGGCAGCGCCAGCGCACAGCCCTGGCCCGCGCCCTTGCGCTCAGGCCACCCATCCTGATTCTCGATGATGCCATGAGCGCCGTAGACACTGAAACCGAGTCGCGCATTCTCTCCGGCCTCAAGAGCGTGCTGGGCCAGCAGACTACCCTTCTGATTGGTCACCGCACCTCGACCTTGCAGTACGCCGACTGGATTGTGGTGCTGGATCACGGCAAAATCGCCGAAGAAGGCACCCACGAAATGCTACTGGCCACAGGAGGCATTTATGCCGAACTGGACCGTATTCAACGCTTGCAAGCGGAGGTGGATTAGTGTTTAGAGTCGAGGGTCGAGCGTCAAGGGTCGGCAGTGGAAGGCTTACAGACAAAGGTTACTTTGGGTTTGAGAACTTGGAGGTCTACCAGCTTGCCAAGGCACTTTTCCTGAAAATGCTACCGCTCCTTGCCGAACTACCCAGGGAAGAAATTTTTGCCCGCTCCAATCAGTTACGTCGAGCCTCGAGTTCGGTCGTACTGAACATCGCCGAGGGAAAGGGGCGGGGTAGCGACCGGGACTTTGTGCGCTATTTGTACCAAGCCAGAGGATCGCTGCTCGAGACCGTAGCTGCTTTGGATCTGGCCGAAACTGGTGGATACCTCAAATGCGCACAAACCCAAAATTACCTCGATGCTGCGCACACCCTCAATGCTAAGCTGACTTCCCTCATCAAGTCGCTTTCAAAAAACCCCTCCAGCCCTAGACCCTAGACCCAAGACCCTGGACCTCTATGCACGAAGAAGAAGCCTTTAAAAAGAGTTTTGACGCCAAACTGGCCCGGCGCATTCTGGTGTATGTGCGGCCCTACTGGAAACAGGTGGGGCTGGCCTTGCTGGCCCTGGTGGTGAGTACCCTCACGGCGGCCTCGACCCCGCTTTTCCTCAAATACGCCATTGATAACGCCATCGTGCCGCGCGAGGTGCTACCCCTGGCCCAGCGCTACGAAACCTTGCTGCTTATCAGCGCCCTTTTTCTGGCGGTGCGGGCGGTAGACTTCATTGCCAACTACGCCCAGACCTACCTGATTAGCTGGGTAGGGCAGCACATCCTCTACGACCTGCGCTCGGAAATCTTCGCCAAGCTCCAGCGCCTGCACCTCGGCTACTACGACCGTAACCCGGTGGGCCGCCTGATGACCCGCATCACCTCCGATGTGGACGCTATCAACCAGTTCATCACCGGGGGGTTGGTGGGGCTCATTGCCGACTTCGCCCTGATTATGGGTCTGATGACCTTTATGCTGGTGCTGGACTGGCGGCTAGCACTGGTGGCTTTTGCCATCATGCCCATTTTCCTGGCCGTGACCACCTGGATTCGCAACGGCATGCGCGAGGCGTACCGGGCCATGCGGCTGCGGCTGGCCAGGGTCAATGCCTCGCTCCAGGAAAACCTGGCCGGAGTACAAACCACCCAGCTTTTTGTGCGGGAATCCAAAAACCAGACCCAGTTCAACCTGCTCTCGAGCGACCTCCGCAGGGCCTGGGTGGATATCATCAAGTGGTTTGCCCTGTTTTTTCCGCTGGTGGGCTTTATGGGGGAAATCACCGTGGCCCTGGTGCTGTGGTACGGGGGTGGACAGGTGATTCAACAAGCCCTGACCCTGGGCTTGCTGGTGGCTTTCACCGACTACGTACGCCAGCTCTTCCAACCCCTGCAAGACCTCTCCGACAAGTTCAACATCTTCCAGGCGGCCATGGCCTCGGCAGAGCGTATTTTTGGACTCCTGGATACCGAGGAAGAAGTGGCCGACAAGCCCGGAGCCAAACAGGTTGAGCGTTTTCGGGGTCAGATTGACTTCGAAAACGTATGGTTTGCCTATGGCAAGCGCGGGGAGGCCAAACCCGATGGAACGGTGGGCGGGGAGGCTAAACCCGATGGTACCGTGAGCAGGTCGATAAAAGCAGAGGATGCAGGGGTTACCAGGCCGGAGCCCTCTGCCCTGAACCCCGAGCCCAAAGATGACTGGGACTGGGTGCTGCGGGGGGTGAGCTTCCGGGTACGCCCCGGCGAGAAGATTGCCCTGGTAGGCGCTACCGGCGCGGGCAAGACCAGTGTGATCAGCCTGATTGCCCGCTTCTACGACGTACAGCAAGGGGCTGTTCGGATTGACGGGGTGGATGTGCGCGACTATGCCCAGCGTGACCTGCGCCGGGCCATCGGCATCGTGCTGCAAGACCCTTTCTTGTTTAGTGGCACCATTGAGTCGAACCTGCGACTGGGGGACGATAGCATCACGGCAGAGCGCATCCGCGAGGTCTGTACCTTTGTGGGAGCCGATGAGTTTATCGAGCAACTGCCCCAGGGCTACCAGACCGTGTTGCACGAGCGGGGGGGCGGCCTTTCCACCGGACAGAAACAACTGCTGGCGCTGGCTCGAGCCATCCTGCACAACCCCGACATCCTGCTGATTCTGGACGAGGCCACTGCCAACGTGGACTCCGAGACCGAGCAGAAGATCCAGGCAGCCCTGTACCGGGTGATGGAGGGGCGCACCTCGATTGTGATTGCCCACCGCCTCTCCACCATCCGCCACGTAGACCGGATTCTGGTCTTCCGCAAGGGCAAGCTGCTCGAGGAGGGCAGCCACGACGAGCTTTTGCAAAAGGGCGGCTATTACGCCAAGCTGTACGAGCTTCAGTACGTGCACGGAAGCGGTGACTGACGGTATTACGCTAAGTGCATAGTCGTATAGATGCCTGTACATCTTCACTGGAATACGGGAAGTCATTGCGAGCATCCGCAGGATGCGAAGCAATCCAGATCGCCCTACCCAGCCAGTAGTTTGGCAAACTTCTTCTGGATTGCTTCGTCGGCCTTTGGCCTCCTCGCAATGACGGCCGCCACCTGGGAGATGGGTTGGCGAGTGCTCAGGCCAACGTTCGTCAGAATGTATAGGCTCCTTTACGACGCTGTA
>CAZIXH010000361.1:0-12106 GCA_964543055.1 uncultured bacterium | reverse complement strand
TCACCCCCACGCTGGACAACTACTAAGAGGCCCTTTCTCGGGTAGATGTGGTACGATCGCTGTTCAACTCCGTTTTTGTGGCGGTTGCTTCAACCGCACTTGCCCTTCTGATCGGCACACCAGCTGCATATGCTCTGGCCCGCTGGAACTGGAAGGGTAAACGGGATCTCTGGTTCTGGATAATTTCTAATCGCTTTATGTCGCCGATTGTGCTGGCCCTGCCCTTTTTCCTCATGGCCCGCACCCTGGGCATGCTGGATAACCCCTGGACACTGGTGATTATTTACCTGACCTTTAACGTGCCGATAGTGGTTTGGATCGTCATGGATCAGATACGCAATGTACCTCGCGATCTGGACGAGGCAGCAATTGTGGATGGAGCCACGCCGTTTCAGGCCTTTTACCGGGTCGTTTTGCCACTGGCCTTACCGGGCGTGGTGGTTTCGGCCATCCTTTGTTTTATCTTCAGCTGGAACGAACTTTTGTACGCTCTGGTGCTTACTCGCTCGGCCTCGAGGACGGCTCCAGTAGCAGCCACCTCTTTTATGAGCGGCTACGACCTACCATGGGGCGAGATAATGGCAACGGGTACCATGATCGTTTTGCCCGTAATTATTTTCGCCATGCTGGTCTCGAGACACCTGGTACGAGGCCTCACCCTGGGTGCCGTCAAATAAGGAGTGAATATGAATCCGCTGGGTATAAACCTCAGTTTTGCTGTCAAACGCTGGGTCGAGCCGGAGGCCTGGAGTTCAATGGTAGAACGAATGGGACTCCGACTGGCGCAGTTTTCCTTTGACCTCATTGACCCACTCTGGCCACCAAGTCTACGTAATCCGCTTGCCAGAGCTCACGCTCGTGCAGCCAAGGACCGAGATATTGAGATTCACAGTGCCTTCGTGGGACTGGCCTGTTACACCTACAACAACTTGCTTCATCCTTTGCCCGAGGGCCGCGAGGCTGCGATACAGTGGTGGAAAGGAGCGATGGAAGTTGCGGTGGAGCTGGGTACTCTACGGCTGGGCGGCCCTCTAGGTGGCCTCTCTGTACAGGATCAGCAGAGGCCTCAGGTTCGGAAAGAGCGGCTCGATAGGCTCAAGCACGACTTGAGAGAGCTGCTCCTGTATGCCCATAATCTTGGAATTCAGGAGTTTCTTATTGAGCCTACCCCCTTACCACGGGAGATCCCACTCACCCCCGAGGAGGCTCAATCTTTGCTGGATGAAATAGATTCACCCCTCCCACTGAAGTTGTGCATAGATATTGGTCATGCGCTTTACCGTCCGGTGTATGGTGAAGGGGCCAGCATCGAGCCCTGGCTGACACTGGGTGGACGCTTGGGGCTACTGCACCTTCAGCAGACCGATGGTTTGAGCGATTCACACTGGGGATTCCACCAAAACCAAAATAAGGGGATAGTAGATCTTGAGGCGCTAAAGCAAACCCTCAAACGTTCTGGTCAGGCATCTCTGCCGGTTATTTTGGAGGTTTTCTACCCATTCGAGCTCGCTGACGAGATGGTCGAGCAGGATATAATGGGTAGCGTTAAGGTAATCGGGAGGGCGTGGGGCCTTATCCAGAGCTAGTGTTTTTTACTACCGGCCGGTATACCCTCAACACAAGCACCTGTGGGCTAGGCGCGGCTCATGCTCGGGTATGCAGGGAGGTTTTAGGAAATATCGCGCACTTCTCAGACCTTGTGGCTTGTCTGGGCGGCAACAGTTCCGGACAAGAAGGGGAATTCTTGAGTGTGAATAGCTTAATCTTTATGAAAGCACTCTAGCCCCCCAGCGCCTTCCTGAGCTCCTCCACCACCGCCCGCAAATCGCGCACCTCCGCTTCCAGGGCTTCTAGCCGGCTTTCCAGCTCACTTTTTTCCTCTATACGGACGATGGGGGCCGGGGTTCCGGCCAGGAGGTGGGCATAGCGCACCTCGCGCTCGCCGGGCTGGCGCTCCAGTTGCGTGACCAGCGGATGCGGGGTCAGTTGCATGAGGGTTTGCACCGCCGCCTCGGCTTCCTGGAGCGAGGCAAACTTGTGGTTCATGCTCTCGGCCCGGGCTCGTATTTCGCCCAGGGTTTGCGGGCCGCGCAGCATCAGAACGGCCATCACGATGGTAGCGGGGGCCTCGAGCTTGTACTCTCGATCCAGAAACTGCCGGTATTTGGGCGCACGGGCGCCATGCTCGCGGAACATGCCACACAGCCGCTTGCGTTGCAAAGAGTCCAGGGCTTCACGCACCTCCGCTTCGCTCAGGTAGGTAACCGGGTTGCGGTTGTTTTTCTGGTTGGCCCCCAGCCGAATGGCGTTCTCGGTCATGGGGTAGTAGTCGGGGGTGGCGTACTGTTTCTCGATCAGGGTGCCCAGGACCCGTACTTCAGTCTCGTTCAGAAGGTTCACATAGGGATTTTATGGCATGTTGGGAGCGCTTCTTCAAGGCATTACCTGGGCGTTAATTCGCTTTTTGCCTCGAGGAGCTAAATTAACGCGACCATGAGCCTGTCCGAAAGCATCGCCCAGATGGCCGCGATGGGGGATGCCCGCGCCCGCCGGGTGTTGCAGCAAACCCGCGAGCTTGCCGAGGCGGTGTGCGTTTGCGTAGGGGATCGCCGTTTTCTACAGCCCCTAATGGACGCTGGGCTCAACAACAAGCTGGATTTGCTACTACTCAAGCAGAGCGCCGAGCAACGCTACCTCAACCGCAACCGGCTGGCCGAATTGCTGGAAAGCTATTCGGAGCGCTCCTGACCCCAGACAGGTGTGGGGTAGCACTGTAAAAGCCGCTTTGCTATGAGCAACCCAGTGTAGGCCGGTACGACTACACTCCATGCTGCTGTCTCGAATACCGTGTGATACCAGATTCGGTTAGTTCGCCATCGTTCGGTGACGAACTAGCGCGGTTCACGCAAAGAACCCAACAATTTCCCGGCGCAAAAAACTGTACCAAACTCGTTTTTGCCGCACAAACAGAGCGACTAGCACGGATTTCTTATAGCCAGACCTCAACCCTGAAGGTAAGCGGTAAGCAACTGGACGGTGGCTTCCAGATCGTCCTTGTGGACAGCCTCGGTGATGGTATGGATGTAGCGGGTGGGGATGGAAAGGGTGATGCTGGGAACCCCGGTGCGGCTGCGCTGAATGGCCCCGGCATCGGTTCCACCTAGCGGCAGTACTTCCATCTGGTAGGGAATTTTCTTTTTGCGGGCTAGCTGAACAAACTGTTGTACCAGTCCCCGGTCGCTGATGGAGGACGAGTCCATGACCTTGACGCCGACCCCCTGGCCCATCTGGGTAACGGCCTCGTGGGCTTCGCTATCGGGGGTATCCACAGCCAGGGTGACATCGAGGGCAATGCCAATATCGGGCTCGATATGAAATGCGCTGGTGAGCGCTCCGCGCAGCCCCACCTCTTCCTGGGTGGTGAAGACCGCATACAGGTCATGCTTGATTTTTTTGCCCTTCAGGCGCTTCAGGGTCTCGAGCAAAACAAAAACACTGGCCCGGTCGTCCATGGCTTTGCCGGTGAACAGATCCCCCAGCATGCCGGCTTCCTGCCGCAGCGTGACGGGGTCGCCCACCTGAACCCGCTTCGCAACCTCTTTGGCGCTCAGGCCCAGATCCACAAAGAACTGGGCTACCGTGGGGATTTTGTTGCGCTCCTCGGGGGTGGAGATGTGGATGGGCTTGCCAGCCGGGTTGAGCAGGCCGGGCAGATCCCCTTGTTGGGTGTGGACCGTGACGGGCCTGGCAAACAGGTTGCGGGTGTCAAAGCCCCCCACGTTTTGTACCCGCAGGAAGCCCTTCTGATCCACATGTTTGACATAAAAGCCAATTTCGTCCATGTGGGCCGCCACCATCACCCTGGGGCCGTTGCCGCTCTTATGGGCGATCAGGTTGCCCAGGGCGTCGGTGCGCACCTCGTCTACCAGCCCCTTCAGGGCTTGTTGAACCACTTCGCGCACCCGGTCTTCCCAGCCGGGAATGCCTGCTACTTCGGAGAGTTTTTTGAGCAAAGCCAGGTCTAGAGGCATGACGCTATTGTATTGCCCTGCTGGACCAATAGGCATAGACCTGCCCTTCGCCAGCCAGGGTCAGGCGGCGGGTCTTGCCCGCTTTGTCATTGCGGAGAGACCTGGTTGGGAGGGGAAGGCCCTATCCAGACAGGGCTTTCAAGGGGTTCCAAACCACCCAGCCAGCCTGGCATACAGTTGCCTGAACCTGGCGTAACCCTCCTCGTAGGAGGCGCGGGGCAAAGTGGCTGGTTCGGAGGGTTCCCGAGATACCGGCCTCTCGAGCCCCAGGGCCATGGCGCCCAGCAAGGCTGCACCTCGAGCCGACGCCGAGCGCACCGGGCTCACGGTTAGGGGTCGCTTCAGGATGTCGGCCAGGAGCTGCTGCCAGAAAGGGTGGGCGGTGCCCCCGCCCGCCAACCGCAAGGGGCTACGGGGAGGGACGGCCTCTCCTAAAGCCTCCAGGCCCTCTCGCAGACTGAAGGCCACCCCCTCGAGGGCTGCCCGCATCAGATGACCCCGCCGGTGGTGTCGGCCTAGCCCAGCCCAGACCCCTCGAGCCAGGGGGTCGAGGTGAGGGGTGCGTTCCCCGGTCAGGTAGGGCAGAAAAACCAGCCCTTCGCACCCAGGGGGCGCTTCTGCGGCTTCGGCATAGGCCTGTTCCCAGCTCAGGCCCAGCATGGCCCGCACCCACTCGAGCGCCAGGCCCGCGTTTTGCATGGCGGCCATGGCGTACCACTGCCCCGGAAGAGCCGCCCGGAAGAGGTGGGTGCGGAGGGTGGGGTCTATCTTTGGTTCCGCCAGCAGCACGGTAATCTGGGCTCCGGTGCCCACCGTGAGCTGGGCTTCGCCCACCTGTAAACCAGAGCCCAGAAGGGCAGCGGCGGTATCGGCGGCCCCGGCGGCTACCGGAACGCCTGGGGGCAGGCCCAGGTGCCGGGCGGCCTCTGGGCGCAGGTATCCGGCGGTCTGGCTCGAGGGTGCCAGGGGCGGAAATAGGCCAGGGTGCAGTTCCAGGGCCTCTATTACGTCCCAGGCCCAGGCATCGGCCAGGAGGTCGTAGAGGAGTGTGCCGGAGGCGTCGGAGGGCTCGCTTTGGGCCTCCCCCGTAAGCTGTAGCCGTAACCAGTCCTTGGGCTGCAAGGCCCAGCGAGCCGCCTGATACAGCGCTGGTTGGTGTTGCTGGAGCCAGCGCAGGCTGGGAGCGGCCATGCCCACGACCAGCGGATTGGCCAGCCGTCGGCGCTGGGGTTCGGAGAGTCGGCGAAGCGCTTCAACTTCGGCGCTCGAGCGGCCATCGGCCCAGAGAATCGCGGGGTACAGGGGGGTTCCGCTCGCGTCTGCTAGCACCACGCCGTGCATCTGGCCCGAGAGGCCCACGGCCCGAACCTCTGCGGCCTGTCCATCTACTACAGCCCGAACCGCTCTGCCCACCGCCTGCCACCAGTCCAGCGGGTCGGACTCGGCCCAGCCGGGCCTGGGGGCCTGAACGGGATAGGCCTCACTGGTCTCGGCAAGGACAGCTCCTTCACTGGAGAGCAGCAAGGCCTTACAGGAGCCCGTACCCAGGTCTATGCCAAGGAACATTGCGCCAGGCTATCTCAGGGGTTGTGCCTCTGCCAACTGCCTGCACCCCTGCTGCTCAAGCCAGCACCTCGGGGCTTAGCTCGGCGGGGCTCTTGGCGCCGGTCATTACCGCCACCGTGTCGGACATGCTGATTCTTTTAGGGTTGACCACGGCGGCCCGCTTGCCTAAGCGCTGGATGTGGATGCGGTCGGCAATTTCAAACACATGCGGCATGTTGTGGCTGATGATGATAACCGGCAGACCGCTGTCGCGCACCCGCCGGATGAGCTCGAGTACCATGTTGCCCTCCTTTACCCCCAGGGCGGCGGTGGGCTCGTCCATAATGACCACATGCCGGGCAAAGGCCGCGCTGCGGGCCACCGCCACCCCTTGCCGCTGGCCGCCCGAGAGGGTCTCGACGGCCTGGCTCATGGAGCGAATGCCGATTTTCAGATCTTGCATATCGTTGATGGCTTCCTCGAGCATCTTTTTCTTGTCAATCCAGCGAATCAGCCGGGCGAACCAACCTGGCCGCAGAATTTCCCGGCCCAAAAAGAGGTTCTCGGCAATGGTCATGGCCGGGGCCACCGCCAGATCCTGGTAGACCGTCTCGATACCGTTTTTGCGGGCGTCTATGGGGCTTCGGAAGTGTACCTGCTTGCCATCCAGGTATATCTCGCCCGCATCAGGAATAATGGCTCCCGAGAGGGCCTTGATCAGGGTAGACTTGCCCGCGCCGTTGTCGCCAATCACCGCCAGAATTTCGCCTTCGCGCAGCTCGAAGTCGGCGCCGTCCAGGGCGGTCACGTGCCCGTAGCGCTTGACCAGACCACGGGCCTCGAGCACCACCCTGGGTTTGGGAGCGGGTGTGGGTTCAGGGATTGGATTAACCTGGGTCGATTGCACCGGATTTGCTTCCATCTCAGCCCCTCCGCTTGGAGATTTGGTCGGCCACCACCGCCAGGATCACCAGGATGCCGGTAATCAAGACCTGATAGACCGAAGAGACCCCCATCAAGGTCAGACCGTTGCGAAAAACCCCCACGATGATGGCCCCCAGCAGGGTGCCCAGGATCATCCCCCGGCCCCCAAACAGGCTGGTGCCTCCCAGCACCACGGCGGTGATGGTCTCGAGGTTCTCGGTCTGTCCGGCGTTGGGGTCGGCCACGCTGGTGCGCGAAATCAGAAGCCAGCCGGCAATCCCGTAAAAGAAGCCCGCGATGGTGTAGGTCAAAAGCAGCACCCGCTGGGTGGGAATGCCCATCAGGCGGGCGGCCTCGGGGTTGTTGCCCACCGCGTAGAGGTGACGGCCCGGCGCAGTCTCGCTCAGGAAGAACCAGACCAGGAGATACAGCACAATCACCAGTACCACCCCATAGGTAAAGACCGTCTCGCCCAGCCTGAAGGTGTTGCCCCAGAACAGATGGGCGTCCGGCAGGTTGCTCACGGTCTGGGCCCTCGAGTAAATCTGGGTGAGCGCAAAAGCGATATTCATGGTGCCCAGGGTGACGATGAAGGGGGGTAGCTTGAAGCGGGTAATCAGAAAGCCGTTCAAAAAGCCAAAAGCGGTGGTGACGGCCATCCCGCAGAGAATGGCCAGGAGCGGGGGCATGCCCAACTCCACCGCAAACTTGGCCATCACCATGGTGCCCAACGCCATCACGAAGCCCACCGAGAGGTCAATACCGGCGGTCAGGATAATCAGGGTCTGCCCAATCGCCAGTACCGCGACCACCGCGACCTGCTGCAAAATCAGGGAAAAGTTTTGCCCGGTCAGAAAGCGTTCCGATTGCAGGCTAAAAAAAATGACGGCCAGCAAAAGGGCTACCAGGGGGCCCAGGATGGTGAGGCTCGGTAGCCTCTCGAGCAGGCTCCTGGGGGATTGGGTGGTGCCGGATGGTTGCTCTGCCATACGTTCCTCGCTATAGCGATTTCTCTTGTTTTTGCGTTTTATATTACATGCTTTGAGTTCATGCTCTGATTTTTGGGGGTGGCGGACGCTTAGCCACACCACCCCCAGAAGCAGAAGACTACTGGCCCCAGCAGTTGGCCAGACCGTACTTGACGTCCTTGCTGGCCACGCCAGGAACGGCGTTCTTGGCAATCAGCTCCACACCTGTATCCACATAGCCCGAGGCTTTCTTGCCGGTTTTGGCGTATTCAACGGCGGCTTGAACGCCCATAGCCGCCATGCGCAGGGGGTATTGCTGCGAGGTGGCGGCAATGATGCCCTGATCCACGTTGCGTACCCCCTCACACCCACCGTCCACCGAAACGATGATGACGCTCTTCTCCTTGCCGGCGGCTTTCAATGCCTGATAGGCACCGGCAGCAGCGGGTTCGTTGATGGTGTAGACCAGGTTGATGTTGGGGTTCTTTTGCAGGCAGTTTTCCATGGCGGTCTGGCCCTTGGCCCGGTCACCAAAGGTGTCGGCCATGCAGACCACCTCGGCGGGCTTGGCCAGCTCGTTGCTTTCAGCACCCAGGCTCTTCAGCCCAAACCCGGCCAGGAAACCGTTGTGTCGCTGGGCCCCCACGGGGTGGCCGGGGAACAGATCCAGGGTAGCTATCACCGGCTTCTTGCCCTTCATGGCGGCGGCGGCATACTTACCAATCAGCACACCAGCCTGGTAGTTATTGGTAGCAAACAGGGCATCTACCGCGCTCGCGGGGTCGGTGGGGCTGTCGAGAGCAATTACCTGTACGCCCGCAGCCTGGGCCTTCTTAATGGTGGGAATGATGGCCTTGGCATCGCTGGGGGTAATCAGGATAGTATTCACGCCTGCGGCTACCATATTCTCGATGGCAGCCACCTGTCCGGCGTTGTCCCCATCAGTTTTACCGGCAGCGCTGATGAACTTCGCGCCCAGCTTTTGCGCTTCTTTTTGCGCGCCTTCCTTCATCTTGACGAAGAACGGGTTGGACTCGGTTTTGGTAATCAGCCCCACATAGGGGGTCTTGTTCTGGGCTGTGACCAGCCCCAGCATAGCAACGGCCAACACCAACAGACTTGTGATACCCATAACTTTGCGCATAGTGACACCTCCCAAACAACCCGAAGCAAGAACCTGTTTTCCAGACGCCGACTTTGCTATTTCAGGGTTTCCTCCTTTGCTTTTTGAGTCCATGGGCAAAACCGTCCGGTGGGGCGGTGGACTCTCGAACAATGAAACTCACATCCAGTCGGATGCTGGTAGGCAGGGCCGGCTGGCCCCGGCTCAGCGAGCTCAGGAGGGTCTCGCAGGCCAGGAAACCCAGCTCGTAGGTAGGCTGGGCCACGACAGTTAGAGCCGGGTGCATGGTAGCGGCCCAGCGAGAATCGTCAAAGCCGACGATAGAAACTTCCTGGGGAATGCGCAGACCCAACTCGCGCACCGCCAGTACCGCGCCCACGGTCATCTCGTTGTTACCTACGAAGAGGGCTGTAGGGCGTTCTTCGGGCGGAAGGGTCAGCAAGGCCAGGGCGGCCTTGCGGCCATCCTCCTCGCGGTGGTTGCCGGGGAGAACCAGTTTTTCGGAGTAGGGGATGCCTGCTGTAGCCAGGGCCTCCCGGTAGCCCTGGTGGCGTTCAACGGCAGTGGAGATGTCGAGCCGCCCCACAATCATGCCGATGCGCCGGTGGCCCAGTTCAATGAGGTGTTGTACGGCGATGCGGGCGCCGCCAAGGTTGTCTACCATTACGGTGCGAACACCGGGGGTTCCGCTGCTGCGATCCAGCTCGACGGTGGGCAGCTTGGGAACGAGCTTGAGATTCTCTCTGGCTTTGGGGGTCGGAACAATGAGCAGCCCCTGGGGAAGATGGCCCCGCAGGGCGTTGAGGGCCCGTTGCTCCTTTTCGGGGTCTTCATCGGTGTTGAAGAGAAAAACCGTGTAGTTGTGCTTCTCGGCGGCGTCCTGTACGCCTTTGGCCAGGGTGGCGTGAAAGGGGTTCAGGATGTCGGTGATGATCAGGCCCAGGGTACGGCTGCTGCGCTGACGCAGGCTGCGAGCGAGCTGATTGGGCTGGTAGCCGAGCTCTCGAGCGGCCTGCAGGATGCGCTCGCGGGTGGCCTCGGCAACCATCTCGGGCCTGGAAAGTGCCCGTGAAACGGTCGCGGTGGAGACCTGCGCTCGTTTGGCTACGTCGTCAAGGCTGATCATAAAGATGCAATCGTTTGCAAAGCAGATTGCGAGAAAACCCTGACCTAAAAAAGATATTTCTTTGTAGCGCCTCTTTAGGCCAGCATTTATTGCAATCGTTTGCAGTTGTTTATGTCCAAGGTTCTACCACACCCCTTTGAAGAATGCAATAGGCTTCTAAGAGATGCCCCTCTTATCGCATAAGCCGCTATTTCGATATTGCAAAACGTGTGTCGTAAGGGGTGTAAGCGCTGCAAACCGTCTAGATTTCGATAGCGGGCAGGCTTTCGCCAAGGGCTTGATTCGGGCAAGCCATCTTCTGGGTCAAATAACCCAGACTTCGCTTGTTGGAGGGGCATACTAAAGAAACCACTTCGGAGCGGAGCAGCGGTTCATTGGCCGATGAATCTCGAGGGGAGATTGCAGTCAGGCTCCAACCATCTCAAAAACCACTGCCGGGTCTCTGAAGTTGCCAGGGGGTTGCGGCTCGAGGGGAGCCGGAATCCCCTAACTTTTTGCGCTTCATCCCAAGTAGGCGATTAGCCGTCCCAGGGCAATGACCGCGACCCAGAGAATAAGTGAGAGGAGGGCCGCCAGCTTGGCTGCGAGGGGAGGGTTTACGCCCTGGTTCCATGCCTGTACGCGCCGCCCCACGCGGGCGTGGAAAACCCAGGCGTTGAGCCCGGCCAGGCCAATCAGGGCCATCTTGCCCAGAAATATCGGGCTTACCCCAATGCTTTGGGCATCCGGCAGCAGCAGCAAAAAACCACTGGGGGCAGCTACCGCAAAACCCACCCAGGCCACCGGAAGCAGGTGGGCCGCCATTTGCCGGACAGGAATTTGCCGGGACAGGCCCAAGAGCCGCAGGTCAAACAGACCGGCGGCCCCAACCAGCGCGCAGAATCCCAGGATGTGCAGGATTTCCACCATGGGGTAAAGCCACTCCGACTGGCGCATGGCGAGCGCCACCGGGGTGCCATGCAGCCACTCCAGCCAGTTCGACCAGGCTGCTGGCATCAGCGCAGCTCAACCGTTTTGCCGTCTACAATAATGCGTTCGGCCCGCATCTCCTCGCGTTCGGTGCGATGGGGGTAGCCCACCACCGTGACCCGCGCCCCCACCTTCAGGCTGCCGCTGGGGAGCCCCCGGGCTTCCATGCGTGAGGGAGGGGCCAGCACCACGTACCACTTGCGCTGCATCATCAGGCCGGTGGGCGGTACTTCAATCCAGATGGTGGCGTGAGGGAACTCGAAGGTGACTTCGGTGATGGTGCCGGTGGTCTGGAACTCACGGCTGGCATCGTAGCTGCTCCAGCCGTGGTGTGCCAGGGCAAGGCCCAATAACACCAGTGCTGCAAGCCATGTCTTTTTCATATAACCCCCCCCTGTTTTTACGAGCGAAGACGATGCCTGTATATTTGGGGAGAATCGTGCTGGACTGTGTAGGAAGGGTTACGCTATGTGGATTGTTTGAGAAAGTCAGGCCCTGGATTAAGCTGCCATTACCGCAGGGGTGTAAACTGCATATAACCGAAGTTCAGGGTGTTTGTGCTGACTTAGAGAATGCAGTTCACGACAACCTGCTGCGGTACAGATCAAATTATTTCAGGAGGTCGGTCATGCAAAAGATTGGGCGATTGGGCTGGTTGTTGTTGCTGTTGGTGCTGGCGGCGTGCGGTCAGTCTAGCCTGGTTCAGACCCCTACCGAACAGGAAATCTTGCAGGACATGCGCCAACTGGGGGTCGAGCCCGAGGCCATAGCAGCCTACGAGGCCTCGCTCGAGAACCTGACCAAAGCCCGCCAGGCGATTGAAAGCCTGAGCGCAGGCGACCTCCAACTCGTGCAGACCATCGCACTGGGCAGCATTGCCAACTACGACAGCTATTACGCTGCTCGGGCCAGCTATCCGCAGTTCGACTGGAGCCGCGACGGCTGCTCGGCCCCGGAAGGCCTGAGCCTGGGCTACCGCGAGACCTTCCGGCCCGCCTGCAATGTTCATGACTTTGGCTACGCCAACTTTCCCCGCTTTCCCACCCTCTACAACGAGACCGGGCGGCGGCTTTCCGACGACAACTTCCTGGTCAACATGAACAGCATCTGCCGCCCCAAAAGCTTCTTGAGCCGGGCGGCCTGCTACTCGGCGGCCTATGCGTACTACAGCGCAGTACGTGTGGCGGGCTGGGCCTACTTTTACGACTAGGCCACCTGCTCGGCGGAAAAGCGCCGGCTGGGGTTCATATACTCTTCCTGGGCGGCAATCAGTTGAATTTCGCGGGTGTTCATCTCGTGGGTGGGCAGGGGCATGTTGGACATGGCCGAGACGGCGTTCTCGAGGCTCAGTGCCACGTTGCGGGTTTTCAGGTAATGGCCCAGGAACAAGGCCGCAATGGCGTCTCCGGTGCCGTTGCGG
>CAZIXH010000360.1:0-3464 GCA_964543055.1 uncultured bacterium | reverse complement strand
AGCAACCGAGGTGACGATGGTACGGGGTGCGGTAAAACGGGTGAGGGTGTCTATGTGGCCGTCGGTGTGGTCGCCCTCGAGCCCGTTGCCCAGCCAGATCAGGTGTTCGATGCCCAGGTACTCCAGCAGGTAGCCCTCGAGGGCCTCCTCGTCGAGGCCGGGGTTGCGCTCCGGCGAAAGCAGGCACTGCCGGGTGGTGAGGCCCACCCCCTGTCCGTTGACCTCGAGGCTCCCCCCCTCCATCACGATACCCGCCTCAAAGAGCCTGGCCCCCAGGATGCGGGCCATGTGCCGGGGCATCTGGTTGTCGAGCTCGGCAGGGTACTTGTTCCCCCAGCCGTTGAACTCCCAGTTCACGCCCGCCACCCAGGCGGGAGCCTCGGCCACCGCTTGCGCTCCATGGGGAGGCAAAGGGCCAGGGCGCGTGACAAAGATGGCCCCCGAGTCGCGCAACCAGCTATCGTTGTGGGGGATGTGGTGGAACTGAATAGGGCCCGAGAGCCTGCTTTTAGCGTCCCGCTCGGATTCCTCGTCGTTCACTACCAGGTGTACCGGCTCGAAGCGGGCCAGGGTGTTCACAAAGGCAGCAAACTCCTGCCGCACGGGTTCCAGGTAGCCCAGCCATTTTTCCTCGTCGTAGGGCCAGGCCGTCCAGGTAGCGGCGTGGGGAGCCCATTCGGCGGGCATGCGAAAGCCCAGGGCGCGGGGGGTAAGGGTCTTGTCCACAAAGGGCATAGTATAGCAGTTACCGGACGGGGTCACCGGATGCAGAACGGGGTCATCTGATTCTTGCTAGACTGAAGACATGCCGCAACTGTATAACGCCGATACCGGGGCCTTCCTTGGCGAGATTAGCGAGGCCCAGCTGGAATTCCTGGTTGCTCAGATGGAGGAAGAATACGCCGAAGACCAGGACTACTACCTGAACCTTGACCTGCTCGAGACCTGGCGCGAACAGGGCGCCGACCCCGCCCTGCTGGATTTGCTCCACAAAGCCATGGCAAACCAGGAAGATCTGAGCATCCGCTGGTCCAGGTAAATCGAATAGACGGCGGCTTGCGGGTTTTTTTAGTGCCCGGAGCCCAGTACCCTGCGGCTACGACAGGGTGGCCTCGTCGGCCAGCCCCTCGGCCCAGGCTTCCAGATGGCCCACATCCCCCACCGAAAGCGCGGTGCCTTCGGGGTAGAGAAGCCGGGTGATGGAGGTGTTTTGAATCTGGAATTTGCGCCAGGTGCCGTTTTCCAGCTTGAGCACCGTTTTGAGCGCGGCCCGGATCACCCCGCCGTGCGTCACCACGATAAAGCGCCCCTCGGGTAGCTCGTCCAGGAAGCCCTGGACACGCGCGGCCAGGTCGGCCATGCTCTCGCCGCCGGGGCGCTTGGTGTTCCAGGGGTCGCGCTGGATGGCTTCGTGGAAGGCGGGGTAGAGGGTTTCCATCTCGCTTCGCAAAAGGCCCTGTAGCTCGCCCGCATAAATTTCGCGGAGGCGGGGGTCGTAGATGGGGGTCAGGTGTAATGCCTCGGCGATGGGTTTGGCGGTGAGCACCGCCCGCTGGAGGTCGGAGCTGTAGAGGCCATCGAAGCCGTGTCGGCAGGCGGCCAGCCGCTCGGCCACCCGATAGGCCTGGTGCAGGCCCTGGGGCGATAGGTTGATGTCGTAATGGCCCTGAAAGCGCCCCTCGGCGTTCCAGGGCGTTTCACCATGGCGCAGCAGCCAGAGTTCTTTCATACGGTAGGGGGGCAGGGTTTCAGACGACCTTAATCCCTGACCCCTCCATGATATAGCCTACCGGGTAGCTTTGGGGTAAAAGTGTCCTGGCCCGGGATGCCATGTCTGAACTCAGGACCAAAATGTAACCAAGCCCCATGTTGAACACCCGGAACATCTCCTGTTCGGCTACATTTCCCACCCGTTGAATTAGCTCAAAAATGGGGGGGACTGGAAAGGTTCCACGCCGGATTTCGGCCCCCAACCCCTCCGGCAGAACCCTGGGGAGGTTTTCGTACACCCCACCCCCGGTGATGTGGGCCATGGCGCGAATTTCGATGCCCTCGCGCTGAAGCAGCGCAACCTCCGCCAGGTAGCAGCGGTGGGGCTCGAGCAATGCCTCGGCCAGCGACAGGCCGCCGAGCTCGAGCCGGGGTTCCTCCAGGTTCCACCCCGCAAACACCTTGCGGGCCAGGCTGTAGCCGTTGGTGTGCAGCCCGGAAGAAGGCAGGGCCAGCAGCACGTCGCCCGGCTGTACCTGGGAGCCGTCCACAATCTGGGCCCTGTCCACCACCCCCACAATGGTGCCCACCAGGTCGAGGCCCCCTTCGTGATAGACCCCCGGCATCTCGGCGGTCTCGCCGCCCAGCAGGGGAATGCCTACGGCTTTGCAAGCCTCGGCCAGCGAGTCCAGCACGGCGGCGAGCACATCGGCCTCGAGGCGGGCGCTGGCGATGTAGTCCATGAAAAACAAAGGCCGGGCCCCTTGTACCAGCAGGTCGTTGACCGAGTGGTTCACCAGGTCGAAGCCCAGTCCCCCGTAGCGCCCGGTCTGGGCGGCCAGCAGGGTCTTGGTGCCCACCCCGTCGGTGGAGGCCACCAGCACCGGCTCGGCCATCGCCTTCAGCCCGGCCACCTCGAGCATCCCCCCAAAGGCCCCGATGCCCCGCAGTACCTGGGGGGTATAGGTCTCCTTGATTTTCTGGGCCGCCCTTTTCAAGGCCCCGGCCTTGCGGTCAATGTCCACGCCCGCGTCCTGGTAGTTCATAGCTCTACCCCCAGCATCTCGCCCAGCATCTTCTTGACCACGTCGGCCTTGGCGGTGCCCCTGGTCTCCTTCATGATGGGCCCCAGGAGGGCGTTGGCGGCCTTGAGGTTGCCGCCCCTGACCTGCTCGACCACCCTGGGGTTGGCGGCCACCACCCGCTCCACGATGGGCCGGAGCGAGCCTTCGTCCGAAACCGAGCGCAGGCCGCGTTCCTCCACCAGCCGCAGGGGGTCGGCCCCTTCCATCACCTCGGGCAAAAGCTGCGCGAGCACCCGGTTGGTAATCTCGCGGCGCTCGAACAACCCGGCTAGCTGGGCCAGGTTTGCGGGAGTGAGGGCGGTCTCTTGCACCTCGAGGCCCCGCTCGTTCAGGTAGCCGGCTACATCGGCGTTGAGCAGGTTAGCGATGGTTTGGGGGTTGCCCTGGTACGAGGCCAGCGCCTCGTCAAAGAAGCGGGCCAGCGAAGCGTTGTAGGCCAGAATTTCGGCGTCGTAGGGGCGTACCCCTTGCTCCACATAGCGGGCGTACTTCTGGGCGGGCAGCTCGGGCATGGCGGCCCGGAGACGTGCCAGCCAGGCCTCATCGACCACGATGGGCGGCAGGTCGGGGTCGGGGAAGTAGCGGTAGTCGGCCTCGCCTTCCTTGAGGCGCATCAGGTAGGTCTTGCCGGCGGCCTCGTCCCAGCCCAGGGTGGCTTGCTCCACCCTG
>CAZIXH010000359.1:0-5818 GCA_964543055.1 uncultured bacterium | reverse complement strand
CCCCCCTCGCCCCCGACCGGCTGCTCTTCGACGACACCATCGATGCCACCCCCTACGACGAGTGCAACCCCGCCCTGGTGGCCTTCATCGGAGGAGACGATGCAGTGCTGTGGAGCGACAAGCCATTTGAAATTCGCCGCCGGGCGGTGCTGGAAGACCTGGCCCTGGTTTTTGGAGAGGAAGCCCTCTACCCCAGGCTCTACTTCGACCACGACTGGCTCACCGAGCCCTTTATTGGCGGCGGCTACCAGTGCTACGCCCCGCCGGGGGTGATGTCAGCAGGGTTCGAGGAATTGCGCCTCCCCATCGGGCGTATCCACTGGGCCGGAACCGAAACAGCGGTGCACTACTACGGCTACATCGAGGGGGCCATCGAAGCCGGGGAGCGGGCCGCCAGGGAGGTTCTGGAGAGCCAGGCATAAAAGGGAAAAACCCCACTTGCCCACATTGCCCGCCAGGCCTCAAGGTAAACTTGGGCAGACGTATGGTGGCCCTGACCAGCCGACTCAAAACCTATCTCGATCTGGTTCGTTTCGAGCATACGCTGTTTGCCTTGCCCTTCGCCTACGGCGGCATGCTGCTGGCCGCCCGGGGCTGGCCAGGCTGGGAGGTGTTTGCCTGGATTACCGTGGCTATGGTAGGCGCCCGCACCGGGGCCATGGCCCTCAACCGCCTGATTGACCACCGCATAGACGCCGCCAACCCCCGCACCGCCGGGCGGCACCTGCCCAGAGGGGCCGTAAAACCTGGTGAGGTGCTGGCCCTGTCGGTGGTGGGGCTGCTCCTGCTGACCCTGGCCGCCTTCAACCTGAACCCCCTCACGGCCCAGCTCCTGCCGGTGGCGGTTTTCTTTCTGGTGGGCTACAGCTACACCAAGCGCTTCACCTGGCTGTGCCACTTCTGGCTGGGCCTGACCATCGGGGCGGCCACCGCAGGCGGCTGGATTGCCGTTACGGGCGCATTTGAGCCCGCGCTGTTCGCGCTCTGGGCGGGTACGGCCCTCTGGCTGGCGGGCTTCGACATCCTCTACGCCACCCAGGACTACCAGTTCGACCGCGAGAATGGCATCTACAGCATTCCGGCCCGCTTTGGCATCCCTACCGCACTGCGGATTGCCCAGGTCTCCCACGGGCTTACCTTTGGCTTCTTCTTGCTGACGGGGGTACTGAGCGGAGTGGGCTGGGTTTACTACCTGGGGGTGCTGGGTGTGGGCGCGGTGCTCTGGTACGAACACCAACTGGTGAAACCCCACGACCTGAGCAAGGTAGACCAGGCGTTTTTCCAGGCCAATGTGGTGGTGAGCCTGGGGATGCTACTGACCATTTTCCTGGATACCTTGATTTGAACCGCCCTGAAACCTCAGTCCGTTTATCCTCGAGTCATGTCGGTGTTGGGGCTGCTGCTCTCCCAGGGGTTTGTAACTGTGGGCCTACTCGTGTTGGCATATGGCCTTTCTGCTACCGGCGTTTCCGTATGTGTTTTCCAGCCTGGTTGCCCTTGCAATTCGCTGGTGGATACACCGCTAAGACTCCAGGAGGTTGGCAAGCGGTCTTTGCCGCCTAACCCCCCAGCAGCGAGCGCATCTGCTGCTGGATGAAGCGGGTAGCCCAGGCGGGGGCCAGGCGGTAGAGGAAGTCCATCAGGCGTGCATCAGAGCCCACCAGCACCCGGAAGCGGTTCTGCTCCATGCCGGCGATAATGCGCCGGGCGGCTTCCTCGGGCGCCAGGGGTTTGAGCGATGAGCGCCCCTGGCCTTCCATCTGGCGAATCTCTACCCCCGAGTTGGCGGTGATGTTGGTGGCTACCGCCCCAGGGAAGACCACCGTGACCCGTACTGGCGTGCCCAGGAGTTCGGCATACAGCCCCTCGGTCAGGAGCTTGACCGCCGCCTTGGAGGCCCCGTACAGGCTCTGCCCCGGCACCGGCAGAAAGCCGCCCATGCTGGAGATGTTCACAATGTGGGCCTCGGGGCGTACCAGCAGGTGCGGCAAGAAGGCCTTGGTCAGGTAGAGGGTGCCGTAGAAGTTGACGTTCATGACCCGCTCGATGGTCGTGTAGTCCAGGTCGTTCACCCGCACAAAGGGCTGGATGATGCCCGCGTTGTTGATAAGGCCGTCCACGGCGCCATGCCGGGCCAGAACCGCTGCCGGAAGGGCCTCCACCGCCTCTCGCACGGTGATGTTGAGCACGTGGGTTGAGAGGCGTTCGGGGTGCGGGGCCAGCGAAGCGGTTTCCTGCAAGCCCGCTTCGTTGATGTCCACCGCAGCGACCTGCGCTCCCCTGGACAATAGCTGCAACACCAACTGCCGGCCCATGCCGCTTCCCCCACCGGTGACCACGATTACTTTTCCCTGCACTTGCATGACTCCACCTCCCAGGGCACTTCTACCACAGCGCAGCAGGTGTATTGTCCCCCAGAATCAGGCCCGAAGCTCAGCCCAGACCTCGCGTAGCATCTGGGCTACGGCATAGGCATCGTAGAGGTCGGAGTAGCCCATCAGCGAGAGGCGGAACACCTTGCCCTTGAGCTGGCCCTGTCCGCCGATAATGGTAGCACCCCGCGCAGCAAAGGCGTTCTTGACCTGGCTGTAGGAAATCCCTTCAGGCAAATAGAAACAGGTGGTTGCGCTGCTCCTCACCTCGGGCACCACTTGCAGGCCGAGTTGCTCGCCGGTGGCGTAGAGGAGGTCGTTCTGCTGCTTCTTGAGGGCCAGGTGCTCGGGCAGGCGAGGCAGCAGGTCTTCCAGCACGGCGGCGGTGGCGGCTATCAGGTTGATGGCGGGGGTCCAGGCCGACTCACCGCTCTTTTGCACCTTGAGTTCGGCCCCCAGGTTGAGGTAGAAGCTGCGGGGCTTCAGGCGCTCCAGGGCGCGGGGCGAGAGGGCCGCATAGGCCAGCCCCGGCGGGCACATGATGCCCTTTTGCGAGCCACAGGCGGCCCCGTCGAGGCCCCAGCCCTCGAGGGCAAACTCGCTGACAAACAAACTGGTGATGGCATCCACCACCACCAGCGCCTCGGGAAAGCGGGCCTTGAAGACCTGGGCCAGCCCCTGTACGTCGTTCAGGGCCCCGGTGGAGGACTCGGAGTGAGTTAGCAGCAGCCCGGCAAAGGGGCCCACGGCGCTTTCCAGGTGCTCCGGGCGTACCACCTGGCCCCAGGGGAGCTCGAGGCGAAGCACCTCGAGGCCCGCTTCTGTGGCAATCTTGGCCCAGCGCTCGGAAAAGTTGCCGTGCACCGGCACCAGTACCCGTTCGCCGGGGGCAAACAGGTTCTGCACCAGCGCGTCCATGGCCGCCGTGCCCGAGCCGGTGAGCAGGAGCACCTGGCCCTGGGTCTGGAAGGCGGCCTCGAGGCCCGCCTTGGCCTGCAAGAAGACCTGTTTGGCGGCGTCCGAACGGTGGTGAAGCTGCGGACGGGAGAGGGCTTCCAGGGCTTTGGGGTGCAGTTCCACCGGGCCGGGGGTGAGCAGGCGAGGGCGGTACATGGGCTCTATTTTAGAGGCCCATACCGCCTGTGGTCGAAAACGAGAATGACCTGCCGCCCCATCAAGCTTTGGGCTTTCGGCCAGCAACCCCTATTTGAGCATCACTTCCAGGATAAAATCCCCCGCCACCGCCTCCTTGGGGCCGCTCACCCCGATGATCACGTTGTAGGGGTTGTTCACCGCCCTGAGCTCTACCGAGCGGGTGTGATCCTGGGTGCGGTTCACCCTGGGCCGATCCCACTTCTCGTCGGATTCACAGGAGGTTACGCGGGCAATCTTGGGCGGTAAGGTTGCATCCGAGGTGCCGATGCTGTAGGCATAGAGGCTAAGGTTCTGGCTCGGGTCTTTGGGGATTAGCTTGATGATCAGGGTGGACTGGCGGGGAAGCTGAATACCGAAAAAGACGTGGTTCCCCCGGTACTTCTCGAACTGGGTGGCAGGAAAGCAGGCAATCTGGCTGCTGGCGGCCCAGCTCAGGTCTTCGATAGGCTTACCCAGCTCGAGCTTGCCCTCCACGGTGCGCACCTGATCCCGGGCGGTGTGGTTGGGGATGCCGATGATGGGGGCTGGCCAGTTGACCTGGGCCAGGGCCAGGGAAACAAGGGTCAACCAGCTCAGGGCGAGATAGTTTTTCATGGTTCCTCCCTACATTTTCACTGCACAGGTGGTCTTTCTGCCGGTAGAGCCCGCCGGAGCGGTGTTGGTCAGGTAGAAGGTGTACTTGAGGAGCTTTGGGCCAAACTCGAGGTTCCGCCCCACCAGCACCACCGGACCGTAGGTCTTGCTGAGGGATTGCGGCTTACCCCCCTTCTGGGCCGAGGCCTGCATGGCCTGGGCAAACTCATTCGCCACAGCGCGGATGACCTCCTCGCTCACCCCCAGGCAGTGCCGCGCCAGGTGGCCCACCAACTGCCCAAAGGTGGAGGGGGCCGGCTCGGCGTGGGAGCCGCTATACACCAGGGTGAACATGCTCATGCGCGCCCCGTCGGCGGCCCCCAGCACCAGGCTATAGGTGGACTGACCGGGAAACTTACGGTTGGCATCGGTCATGGTGAAGGTATAGGCGTAGCTGGCCTTGAGACCGTCTATCTGCACCGGGCGGGGTGCGCTCATATTCACCAGCACCCCAATGGTCTGGAGGTCTTTGCGCAGGGAGCCGCTGGTGGACTGGGCCAGCACCAGCACCAGGAGAGTGGCCAGGGGTATAAGCGCTTTTATCATGGTACTGGCTCCGATGGGGTGGGAAAGGCCTGGATTCAGAAGGCACTCTCATCTGGCCTAAAGTGCTATCAAAATACCGATAATGTTTTTGTCGGTGCCAAAGTTGGGGCCCTTCCACACGCAGCTTGCATTGCCCACCGGGCCGATGATGCTGCGATCCACACTTCCCTCGCAGCTCACGGTGCTGCCCGAACCCGCATTGCCCTTGGGCATGCCGGTGGGCTGGGTGGGCCTACCCAGACCTAGCATGCCTGTGGTGGATTTGAACAAGACAATTTCCTCCAGCTCTGGGCGGGGTTGAACAATGGTGTAGCTCGAAATCAGTACATCCTGGAAGACCACTTGAGCCCTCACCTGCTGGCTTTGCGGAGTGGTATTTGGCAAGGTCTTGTTGGCGCTCAGCAGGACGATACCCCCCACATCCGCCTGACCGCCCGAAGCCACCTGCGCAACCCCTACAAAGACCGGCACTCCTTTGGCACTTTCCAGCTTGCCGCGCACCTGAATCCTGGCGCCCTGGGTCCAGAGCGAGGGGATGTCCACGGCAGTGATGAGCCCATGCAGGGGTTTGCCTCTGAACAAAATGTGACCAATTTCATGGGTGCCGGTGTCTCCCAGGCTGGCGGTAAGCTGGCTCGAGCCCACCGATACAATCTCGAGGGTGGCCTCAATCTCTCCATTGGAGTCGGCCAGGGTGGCCAGTTCTTCCAGGGCATCGCGGCTGGAAGAGCCAGGGCTACAGGCGGTTAGAAATGCGAACATCAGAGCGAGTGCAACCAAGGGTGTTTTTTTCATGGCTTCCCCTCCAAACGAGACCAGGCCGGAATCTTGGGCTTGCGGATGCGGCTTCATGGTCTTCCGTCCTGTGGCTTTATGATGGCAAGCCAGCGTTCCGCTAGCGTTCCAGCAGGCCAAGAAAAGCCAAAGGAACCAGGAAAGGTCGGGCGACTACTGCTGCTCTCCCAACCCTTTCCTCTTTCCCCTGTACTCCATGTCCCTGTTATGGCCGTGCCAGGCTACTCAGCACGTTGAGGGTGAGACTTTTGGAGTTGAAGCCACCGTTGCCGTCGGCCACCTGGGCCACGATGATGCGGGGGCCGGGGGTGTTGAAA
>CAZIXH010000358.1:0-5093 GCA_964543055.1 uncultured bacterium | reverse complement strand
CGTTTGAAAACCGCAACCTACCTTCCCATCTTGTGCGTCGCTGCAAGCTAGGTATCTGACCAAAGTTGGAATAACCGGTAGCGAACGGCCTTAGCCTCAAACTTATACCAACTCTGCGCGTGAACGGTGCTAAACACGCCCTTCACTTGCCGCGCCAGGGTGCGCGTCCGAGGGACTTGTATATCGCTTTTGGGTCACTTCTTAGCAGATTTGGTATTACACGCCTATGGCGTAAGCCCAGTGCCTATCGGGGTGGAGCCACATCCCCCGGCTTGCCGTCCGAGACCAGCTTACGTACCCAGTCGGCAAAGGTCACGTCCCCTACCTTGGTGCTGTAGAACTCGGGCCGCCCGATGATGCAGTGCTGGGTACCGGGGGCCAGGTAGCTGTAGAAGTTGGGGGCCGACTGTTTGATGGCGGCCAGGTTAGCCAGAGCACCCTGTAGCCATTGCTGGGCAATTTCCGGGGTAGGGCGCGGCTGGCCCAGAATCAGGCTGTAAAAGAAAATTTGCACCTCGTCCAGCAGGGTGCTGTACTGGGCAAAGCTGCGGTTGGGGTAGGCTTTGGCAAAGGCCTGGTACAGGTCGTTGGAGCCGAGTTTGGCGGGCTCGAGGCCCCCTATCCATCCCGGCAGCGCCCCCTGGATGCCCCAGGCTGCCGAGGCAATCGGGAAAAAGGACACCGGGGCTACCCCCAGAGCGGCATCCCCCAACTGTACCACCCTGGCGTTGGGGTAGCGGCGCATGAAATAGGGTGCCCACATGATAGAGCCATAGCCCCCCGCGCTACAGCCCGTAACCATCACGCTTTGCGGGTTGGGGATGTTGTTAAACACCCATAGCACCGCCTGGCGGGCATTGACGGCTCCTTTGTGCTGAATGCTCAGGTCGCCATAGCGGGCGGTATTGTTGCCCCAGTGCAGGTCGGCGGTGCAGTAGGGCACAAACACGTGGGTCCAGTCGCGGAAGGGGTTCTCGGGGTTGTTGCGGTTGAAAACCCCCTGCCCTGCTTGCAAATCCTGGATTTGCAGCCGGGGGGTGTAGAGGCGCGACTGGGGGTTGCAGGTTGCGGCATCCCAGCAAGCCCCACCTCCCTGAAAATTCACGATCACCTTATCGGCGGCCCCAGGCGCCACATAAAAACGCCAGGGAGAGCCATCCGAGCAGACCGCCGCACCCCCAGGGCGAATCTCCTGCCAACCAGCAGGAGCCTGGATCGAACCCTGAGCCAACGCAAAGCCAAAACACGCGACGAGCAGCACGAACCAACGCAGCATGTTGCCTCCTTTGGAAGGTTAGCTTACCGCAAGGTGTGCTCTAGGCTTAAGGCCCTGCTGAGAAGGCTCTGATATACTGCCCTCGGGAGGTTGCGGATGAAAAAACTGATTACTCTTGTGCTGGTCGCAATTTTGAGCGGGGCTTTGGCCCAGGGGCGGTTGTTTGGTGAGGTTGCTAGCGGAGACATGAGCCTGGTGCCTGGGTTTAGCCTGAGCGTTCAGGCCCGCATGGGGGCCGAGAATGTGATTGGCCCGTTGGCGCTGCGGGGCGGCTTTGGGCTTGCTACCGGTGGCGGAACCGTGTTTTCCATCGGGGCCGACGTGATTTACTTCCTGCGCTCGAGCGGCAACCCCGATTTCTACTTCGGGGGCGGCCTGGGCCTGGTGGCGGGCGGCGGCACGCTATTCAGCATCAACGGCAACGCCGGACTGGAAATTCCCGTGACCCGCGATTTCAACTTTTTCGTGGAGCTACAACCTGCGCTTCGCTTTTCTGGCGGCGCCAGTGATTTTGTCCTGGGAATCGAGTTTGGGCCCAGGCTCTACTTCCGCTAGGCACTGTTTACTTCTTTGACCAGGGGTGACTTCATCCCTGGTTTTTTTATGCCAGGTTTAGACCTATAGCCAACTTTCGACGTTACGCAAGGTGGGAGTGGATTTCATACCGACTTTACCTGAATATTGAAAGAGTCAGTCCCATACTCGTCATCCGGCGACACCCCATACGCAGTAATTGACGTCACTGACGTTATTCCTACATGCCACTGACGGGGTGTCGCCACCTTCTCCCGCAAGGGGAGAGGGAAAGGGGTTCTGGTGGATTTGGTACCAGGAGGCAGGTCTTCAACACCTGTCCCCTACCCCCTTACTCACCGCTCCTGCGACATGCGCAGTGTTCAAGCACAAGTTCTACTATTCGTACCGAAGGGCCTCAATCGGGTCAAGTACGGCAGCCCTCGCAGCAGGCCATACCCCAAAAAACAAGCCCACCAGAGCGCTGACCGCCAGGGCCAGAAAAACCGTGGTGGGGCTTAGAATGTACACCTTGAAGAAAGGCACCGTGGCGGTGATTAGCAAGAGCAGCCCTGCGGCCAGAAGCACCCCTAGCAGACCCCCTACGAGCGTCAGTACCACCGCCTCAATTAAGAACTGCTGGCGAATCTGCCCCGAGGTGGCCCCCAGGGCTTTCCGCAGGCCAATTTCGCGGGTGCGCTCGGTCACCGAGACCAGCATGATATTCATGATGCCAATCCCCCCAACCAGAAGCGATAAGCCCGCGATAGCGCCGAGCAGCGCCTGCAAGATGAGGGTGACCGAACGAAGGGTGCCCTGGAAGCTCTCGGTGGACTGCACCTGATACTTGCCCTTGCCGTAACGGCTCTCAAAGATACGCTGCACCTGGCGCGTGACCTGCTGGGCGTCGGCCCCTTTCTTGAGGGGCAGAATGACAAACGCATACTCACCTCGCCGTGCGGTGGGGGAGGTATTCCAGATGAGCTGGATGGGGGCATAGACGGTTGCGCTCGAGCCAAACCCCCCAAAAATACCGCTAGGAGGCTCCAGCACCCCTACCACCGTAAGGTCGATGCGGGCCCCGCCGGGGTAGTACAGACGGGCGATCTGACCCACCGCTTCGCGACCTGGAAACAGATCCTTGGCGGCCCGGTCCGAAAGTACCGCCACCGCCAGACCACCCCGGGCCTCGAGGTCGGTAAAATAGCGCCCCCTGGCAATTTTGTTGGTAGGGTCGAGCCTGGGCAAATCCCCCGGTGTGCCTTGAAGTTGCATGGAGCGTCGCTCGCCCGGTTTGCTCTCGTACTGAATGCTGGTAAAAAGTTGGGGAATCACCGTGACGGGCAGCGCCTGCAGGGCCTGTAGGTCTTCCTCGCGAATTGGTGCAGAGCTGAAATCCTGGCCCTCGTTGAAGTTGGGTTGCACGAAGATCGAGCGACCTGCCACAGCTTCCAGATCCTGGGTAATGCCTGCTGTCGCCATCTGGCCCAGCGAGATCATGGCCGTGACCGCAAATACCCCAATCACGATGCCCAGCAAGGCCAGGAAGCTGCGGAGCTTGTTGCCCCACAGCGACTCGAAGGCCATGCGGAAGTTCTCCAGCGGGTTCATGCCCGAAAGGCTCGCCTGCGGCGGGCTCTGCGGGGTGTTTTTGGCGGGGTTCATGCCATGCCCCCCTCGGCCACCTTGCCATCGCGCAAGCGCACGATGCGCTGGGCCCTGGCCCCCACATCGGGCTCGTGCGTGACCACCACAATGGTCTTGCCCTGACGGTGCAAGGCATCAAACAGGGCCATGATCTCGTCAGAGGATTTGGAGTCCAGGTTGCCAGTCGGTTCATCTGCCAGCAGTAAGTCGGGTTCCTGTACCAGGGCTCGGGCGATGGCTACCCGCTGTTTTTGCCCACCCGAAAGTTCGGAGGGCAGGTGGTCGAGGCGGTCGCCCAGGCCTACCGACTCGAGCGCCATTCTGGCCCGCTTGAGCCGTTCGGCGACAGGTACCCCCCGGTAGACCAGGGGCAGGGCCACGTTGTGCAAGGCGGTGAGGCGCGGCAACAAGAAAAACGCCTGAAACACAAACCCCACCCGCTGGTTGCGAATGCGAGCTAGTTGTGCTTCGCCTAGGCCCCGAACCGGCTCGCCCCCCAGGCTGTATTCGCCCTCGGTGGGCGAATCGAGCAAGCCGATGATGTGCATCAGGGTGGACTTGCCCGAACCCGAAGGCCCCATCAGCGCCACGTACTCCCCCGTCTCGATGGTCAGGTCCACCCCCCGCAGGGCGTGTACCTCCACCGTGCGGCTACCCGAGCCCGAGCGGTAGACCTTGGTCACGCCCTGCATCTGCACCACGGGGGTCATGGACGAGCCTCCGGACCGCTCAAGCGGTAGCTGACCCTGGTGCCCTCCTTGAGGGCTTCCGGGGGTAGCGAGACCACGATGCTCTGGTCGGGAATGCCGTCTACGGCGGCCTGGGTGAGGTTGCGGGCGAGCACCTTAACCGGCTGCTTGCGCACCGTGCGGGAGGCCGAATCCACCAACCAGAGGTAGGTTTGGCCCCCCTCTTCCACCAGGGTTTCCAGGGGCACCTTGAGCGCACCGGGCAGGCGCAGGGTGGTGATGCGGGCGGTGGCGGTCAGGCCGGGCCGGGCCAGCGACTCGGCCTTCTCGTCGAGGAAACGAATAAACACCGGCAGCACCGCACTCCCCCCGGTTCCGGCCACCTCGGCCTGCACCCCCAGGCGATCCACCTTGCCCACCAGGGGCTGGCCGGGCGCGGCGTCGAGCTCGAGGCGCACCGGCTGGCCGGGTCGCACCCAGGGGACATCGGCCTCGGACAGGCGGGCCTGAACGCGCAGACTCCCGGCCTCCACCAGGCGAATCGAGGGCGCACCCAGGGCAGTGCCAGCGCTCTGGGCGGTGGTCTCGACCCCCACCAGGTAGCCCACGCTCGAGACGGTGCCATTCACGGGCGCTCGCAAACTGGACTGGGCGATGGTGCGCTCGAGGGTAGCCAGCTCGGTCTGGCGGGCTTGAAGCTGGGCCTGAAGGTCGCGCTGGGTACTGGTGCGGGTCTGGTTCAGGCTAACGAGTTGGGCCTCGAGATCGGCCACCTGGCGTTGCAGGCGATCCACCTCGCCTCGGGCGACCCCGCCCACCCGCAGGAGTTCCTCGGCGATGCGCAGGTTCCGTCTGACCTCGGCCAGCTGGTTTTGTAGGCGGGTGCGGTTGCTCTGGTAGTCGGCCTCGGCGGCCTGGGCACGGGTCTGCAAGGCCCGAAGCGCCTCCCGCACCGAGCGCAGTTGGGC
>CAZIXH010000357.1:0-8017 GCA_964543055.1 uncultured bacterium | reverse complement strand
GGCTTGACGTTTTGGCCTGCCGTGTTTCCAATGACGGCGCTCGGCTCTGGGCCTCCAGCCTCACAAAGCAAGGATTTGCTTGGCTAGCCGAACGATGTCGTTTTGCAAGTTGAGGGTTTTGCGGTCCTGAGGCCGATCTTTGAGTTCGCGTATCTTGGCGGCAATTTGGCGGGGCTGGCGAATGTAGTATCCCAGCTTTTCGTGCCGAATGAGTTCGACGTTGCCGTATTCCTGCGGCCACACATAATCGCAAACAATCAGGTCTTTGTGCTGCGAAAGCACCTCGGCAATGGTAGCAGGACCCGCTTTGGAAACCACCACGTTGGAAACGTTGATCAGTTCGTACATCTGCTTGGTGAAGCCAAACAGAATCAGGTTGGCAATCTGGTTCTTTTGCTTGAAAGCCTCGAGCTGGCGGTAGAGCTTCTGGTTGTAGCCACACACCACCACCACATTGATGCCCTCAATTTTGACCAGCTCACGCACCAGGCCAAAGCTGATTTTGAGACCCGCCCCACCTCCCGTCACCAGTACGGTGTAAGGGTGAATCAGGCCCCACTCCTGGCGCAGGCGAGCCACCTCCTCGGGCGCCAGGGGTTGGTCGTATTTGGGGTCAATCAGGGTCTGGAAGTAGTGGAGGTTTTCAGGGGGAACCCGGTAGCGCCTTGCAATGCTGTAGGCTTCGGGGCTAGCCACCACGTACTGGTCTTTGGTATCAATGAACCAGTACAGGTGCGGGCTGAAAATATCGCTCACCACCGTAAGGGTCTTGGGTTTGTGCTTCCGCACGTAGGGCAGTCGGCGAAAACCGTGGTTAACCGGATAACAGTAGATGATCTTGTCTGGGCGAAACTCCTCCAGGTATTCGTTGATGGCCGGGGCCAGCCGCATCCCCAGTACCCGCGCAAAGGACTGAATGGCCGGGCGGGTCTGGTAGAAGGCTTGAAACACCGTAAACAACCAGCGCTGTTTGTTGACGGCAAAGTTGTAGCCGTCCTGGATGGCCTGGGCAATCCAGCGCGGCCCCACGTCGAAAAAATTGAACAGGCGGATCTCCGATTCGGGCTCGAGTTCGGTTAGCAGCTTGTGCAGGTTACGGGCCAGGGCAAAGTGCCCACCCCCCGCCTTGGTATAGACCAGAAGGATGCGTTGTGGCATAAGGAGCATGGCCGCAGGGCCAGCCTCTATAGATTAGACCATTTTTGGATTGGTATGGTTCGCCGCATCAGCGAATCATGCCGATTCGGTCGAGCCAGCGAACCTTATCCTGCGTGCTGGGCTGGGAGAGGTCTTTGGCGCCTACCAGGGTTTCGTGCATCTGGTCGTAGTCGTCGAGCAGATACCAGGCTTGGGCAATGGCGGCCAGGCTGAACCATTCGTGGTATACATCGGACTGCCAGCGGAAGCGGGTCAGGGCCGCAGTCAGGCGCTGCACTGCCTCGTCGGGTTGGTGACGATCCAGGGCATTCACGCCCAGAATCAGTTGGGACATGGCAAAAGCACTTTCGCTGCCCAGGTTGCGGGCTTGCTGTTCAATTTCCAGCCCCAGTTGCCGAACGGTGTTTTTGTACTCGAGGCTTTCCTCACGGTTAATCAACTCTTGCCAGGTTTGGGCAATGAGCGCCTCCACCTTTTCGACCATCTCGCCGCTATCAACCATATACGACCGGCTCACTTCAAACTCCTTCATACCGCAAGAAACGCTGTGCAAACGTTTCCACGGCAACCTATCAAGCATAGCAGTCGGCGACGTCAAAGTACAGGTGTTGGCACTTAATATCCGGCCATACCCAGATACCCCGTCTGGGTATCACTTTTTGAGGAACGCAAGAAATACAGGCTCGAGGAATTGAGAGGGTGATTAGTCCAAAATACACAGCTTTTGCACAACTACAGGTGATACCAACCTCATGTGGATAGTTGTCGAGAGGTTTACCATGCTCCCTCATCTGGCGACACCCCAGGTGCAGTCGGAGTCACCTCCTTCTCCCGCTCAGGAGAGAACGCAAGAGGTACGCCTGGATTTGGTCTGCGTTGTGAGAGCGATCTGGCCAAATGGATGGACTTGCCTCAGCCAAGCGGCTGGTGGCACAGCCACACCCCACTGCGTGCCCGCCAGCCCTCAGGCAGCTCGAGGGCTTTGCTGGGCGGTGGCACCGCCATCACCTTGTGCCCGACAATGCTGAACTCGAGGGCCGTAAACAGCCTGTCGAGGGCCTGGCCCAGCGGGCGGGTTTCCAGGGGGCTGAAACGCAGACGGGGTAGCTTGGCCTCCAGGGTCTTACAACCGGCATAGGGCAACAACTCGGCGGGGTCGCGCCAGCGCCGGGGTGGCCCGATTAGCAGCTCTGCCAGCACCAGCGCCAGCCCCGGATGGCGCCGCAAAAACTCTTCGGGGTCGAACTCGAGCGAAAGCTCCAGGTTCACCTCTACGTCTTGCCAGACCTCACGTTTCACAGCACTTGCCATGCTTCAGATTGCAATAAACCAGGCTCCAGGTCAAGCGCAAATAACCCGTGCTAGACGAGCTATACAACAACTTCAGTTTTGACACTCTAAAACCCAAAGTGTCAAACCCTGGAAAAAATCTCAGTTTGCTACAAACCAGCGCAGCCAGCGCGCTTTGCTGGCAAACTCGGTCTGGCGTTTGAAGGCGTTTGCCTGTGAGTGGGTCTCGAGGGCCTGTACCGCATCGCCCAGGCTACCCCAGGCCAGGGCAATGGCTTTCAGGCAAGACCACTGTCCCTGCTCGTCATCCAGAAAGCGATACACCGCCAGCGCCCTCGACAAGAGCCCAATGGCCGCGTGGCTATCCCCTTCGTAAAGGCTGCTCACCCCCCAGATAAAAAGGCTCTGGGCCCAGGCCCGGTTATTGCCGGAGCGCCGTGCCAGATGTTCTGCCCTGCGAGCCAGCACTGCCGCCTCCAGGGGTTGCTGCTCGAGTTTGACCCAGGCATCTGCGAGGAGTTGTTGCAGGTTTTCGCGCACGGTAGGTTGGTAGACGTCGGTCAAGGTACTCATTGCCAAGGGTCAGGGTAGCAGCTTATGCGGGGTTGTTCGGCGCATTCGTCACCAACCGGATTAACTTAACGCTCAGAATCCTTTTACGGGCTAAATATCACCAGCCGAGGGGGCGGCAAGACACGCTGCCAACCTTCCATTCAGGTTAGGCTATGGTCATGCTGGAAAGCCTGAAAAACCGCTTGCCTCAAAAGGTCAGCACTGCCCCCTCCGACCTCGAGACCCACGGCAAAGACGAAAGCTACCCTGTGCGCCACCCACCCCTGGCGGTGGTCTTTGCCGAGAGCCTTTCAGACATTCAGACCACCCTGGCCTGGGCACAGGAACACCACCTGCCGGTGATCCCCTTTGGAGCCGGCACCAGCATCGAAGGGCACGTGATTCCCCAGGGACAGGCCATCTCGCTCGATGTTTCGCGCATGAACCGCGTGCTCGAGGTTCGGCCCCAGGACTTCATGGCGGTGGTGGAGCCGGGCCTGACCCGCAAGGCCCTGAACGAAGCCCTCAAGGGCACCGGATTGTTTTTTCCCGTAGACCCCGGTGCGGATGCCAGCCTGGGCGGAATGGCGGCCACCAACGCCTCGGGCACCACCACCGTGCGCTACGGCGGCATGCGGCAAAACGTGCTGGCGTTGCAGGTGGTTTTGGCCAGTGGCCAGGTGCTGGAACTGGGCCGGGGGGTTCGCAAAACCAGCGCAGGCTACAACCTCAAGGATTTGTTCATCGGCTCCGAAGGCACCCTGGGCATCATCACGCGGCTGACCCTGAGGCTGCACCCCATCCCCGAGCACATCCACACCCTGCGGGTCTTTTTCGAGAACCTTTCCGACACGGCCCAGGCCGCCTACGCCGTGATGGCCAGTGGGCTGCCGGTGGCCAGGCTGGAACTGGTGGACGAGGTGGGCATTCGGGCCATCAATCACTACCTGGGCCGCAGCTACCCCGAAAAACCGGCTTTGTTTGTGGAGTTTCACTCCTCAACCAAAGAAGCCCTGGAAGCCGAGTCGAGCATGGCCCTGGGGCTGATGCAAGAAGCCGGGGCCATCAGTATAGACAGCGCCCGCACCCAGGAGGAGCGCACCGCCCAGTGGGAGGCCCGGCACCAGGCCTACTGGGCATTGGTCAACCTGTTTCCCGGCATGGAGTACCTCTCCACCGATACTGCCGTTCCCATCTCCAAGATGCCCGACCTAGTGGAATACTCCAGCCACCTGCTGCGCGAAATGGGCCTGACCGGCAACATCCTGGGGCACGTGGGCGACGGCAATTTCCACACCCTGGTGGTGTGCAAACCGGGCGATAAGCGAGCCGAGGTATTCTCCGAACGACTGGTGGAGCACACCCTGGCCCTGGGTGGCACCTGCACCGGCGAACACGGGGTGGGGCTGCGCAAGAAAAAATACCTTTCCAAAGAACACGGCCCCGCCCTGGACTGGATGCGGCAGATCAAGCAGCTCTTCGACCCCCAGAACCTGCTTAATCCGGGCAAAATTTTCGATTGACTTGCCATACGACCCCAGAAAACCTTTACCCAGGAATCTGCATGCTTCACCAAGTGGGTTGACCCCTGATACCAACAAGCCTGCGGCCAACTTTCAGCGACACACGAGATGGGGGTGGGTGGTGGGAGGTAGGTGATTATGGACATCTACACCCTACTCCTGACCTCCCTTAGCAGGTGTACCAAAGATGGTTTGGAGTAACAGAAGGACAGCGCGAGCCGAGCCTACAATGATGCCGTGTCTGTAACCACCCTGCTTTTCGACCTCGATGGCACCCTTCTGGAAACCGCCCCCGGCATTGTGGGCTGCTACCGCCATACCTTTCTTCAGCTGGGGGTGGAGATTCCCGAGACGCTGGATTTGCTCGAGTTCATCGGTCCCCCCATGAAAGACAACTTCCGCAGGGTGCTGGACGAGGCCCAGGCAGAAGCCGCGGTGGAAATCTATCGGCAGTGCTACGAACAGAAGGGCCAGTGGCAGGCCAGTGTATACGAAGGCATCCACCAGGCCGTCCAAACGCTCTCTACCACTTACCGCCTGATGGTCGCTACCTCCAAACGCAACGCCTTCGCCCAGGAGATGATGCAACACTTTGGGTTGGCCCCCCACTTCACCGCCATCTACGGGGTACTGGCCGAAAACCTGTCGGAATCCAAGGCGGCGCTCATCGGGCGCATTCTGCAAGAGCACGGCCTGACCCCTGCCGAAGTGGTGATGATTGGCGACCGGGCCTTCGATATCCGAGGAGCCCGGGCTCACCAGATGCGCTCGGTGGGGGTGCTATGGGGCTATGGAAGCCGGGAAGAGCTCCTGGCCCACGGCGCGAACCTGCTGTGTGAGCATCCTCTACAGCTACCGCAGTGCGTGGCTAGTTTAGGAGGCCCAGCCCCGGCGCGCAGTGGTTTTTAGGCAGCTTGAACTGGTTCAGGAAGCCATCCGAGCGCTGCGCCATCCAGATGCCGATATCGTTGTGGCGCGAGACGAACTGTCGGACAGGCCCCCCTGCCTTGCCAAAGGCATCGGTAAAAAACACCTCGGGGCCGTTCGCGTTGTACCAGTAGACCGGCCCATGGTAGGACTCGCGGTTGCAGCCCCGCAAGGCGGTAAAGCCCCTGAACACCTGCTCGGTGTAGTGTAACTCGGTCAGGTTGGCCGGGTTCATGGTGGTGATGGGGTCGAAGACGGCAGTAGAGGCAATCACTTCCGCTTTATCGGCCAGGCGCAGTCTGAAAGCCCAGATCTCGTAGAGCGAGCCAGGGCTCTGGGTATGGCAGCCGGTTCCGGGGAGGGTCATCACGCTGCGGCCAATGTCGTTATTCGGGTCGGCGTCGTTCAGGGTGGGGTCGCGCTCGCAGATGGAGCCCACCAGGCCCGTGTCGGCCATACCCTGTACGCTTACCCGGTGTCCACTGGGGGCCACCAGGTCGAACATCAGGGAGTGCTGACGCACGCTGTAACGCCGCACCCCGCCGGTGCCCATGTGGGCCACGATACGGGTGCTGGTTAGGGCAGTGCGGTCTTCGTCGTTGCGGGTGCCCCGGTTGGACACGAACACCTTGAAGCCCTCGTGGGCCTCGGGCATGCCTGCCAGCTTGCCCACATAGCCGAAAGGTGGCAGCTCTGGGTTGGCCAGGCTGGTGCGGGGGTCGTCGCCGTGTTCGTGGCTAAAGTAGCAGTTGTACTCGGGGTCTACCTGGGGGTGCCAGGTTGGATAGAACTCGCCATCGGGGCCCTTGGTCACATGGCGGTTGTGTACCCAGTCGGGGCAGGCTTGCCCCGCCACCGGGGTGGGTTGACCGGGTGGCACTACTGGGGGCGTGGCCTCGGGGGAATTGCAGGCCAACAACGGCAACACCAGAGCCCAGAGCGCAGCATGTTTCTGCATGGAATCCCTCCGGTTTCGAGGCTATCAAGCCACCTCGAGGCGAAGTTCAAGGGGGCCTTTAGCTTTGCTTTACTTAACGCAGAACCGCCCGCGCCTCGATGCGCACTTCCAGTGGGTCATTGACCCGAAGAAACAACAAACTGGGCGGGTTTAGTTTCCACTCCGAAAAGCTGGTGTTAAATCCCCCGACAAACCGATAGGTATTGCCCTCACGGGTCAGTTTGCCGCTAATCCGCACCGTTCGGCGGGTGCCGCTGATCTCCAGGGTGCCGCTCAGCACGGCATCCTCACCAGTTTGTACCAGACGTTCGACCTCGAGGCAGCTCTGGGGGAAGCGGTTGACATCAAACACCCCTCGAGCGTCCGCATCGCGCAGGGCATTGCCCGAGTCGAAGCGGCCCAGCTCCACGCATACCTGGCCGGAGGCCTCGCCGGTCTGGTTGTTCCAGCGCACCGTGCCGCGCACGCTGGTATTGGTTCCTTCCCAGCGGCCCAGGTTGTAACTGGCTGCATAGGTCACCCGCCCCTCAATGGCATACTGGCTGGTCTGGGCCTGGGTCGAGCCGGAGAACAGGCCAACCAGCAGCAGGATGAGCAATTGACTGTGATTCATGGTTCTTCTCCTGTTCCTGGGGCGCATTTACCGGATTTCGAGTACTTCCGGCAGGGGCTCGGCCAGAACTCCTTCCAGGATACGCGCCGCCGCCTCATCTGGATGCAGGGCCGTTTTGGGGGCTCCGCCCAGGGGAGCCCAAAGGTCGGTGTCGACAGCAGGCAAGCGCACCAGGCAAAAACGCACCCCCTCGCGGCGGAACTCCTTGCGGGCCACGCTCACCAGGCCCTCGGCGCCCAGCTTGGTCGCCACATACCCCGAGAGCCCAGGCACCGCAATCGGCTCGGGATAAACACCCAGCACGGCCACCCGGGCCTGGGGGTTGAAGCGGGCATATTTGAGCAGTAAGGCCAGACCCCCCAGGTTGGCTACCAGGAGGCGCTCGAGGTCGGCCATGCTCTGCTCGCGCAGACCCGCCTTCTGCACTGCCCCTGCCGCATACAGCAGCAAGTCTAGCGGCCCCACCTCTTCGGCCAGGGCCCGAACCTCGAGCTCGTTGCCGAGCTCGGCGGGAACCGCCAGTGCGCTAAGGTCGCGGGCCAAGCTGGCCAGAATCTGTCCATTGCGCCCGGATAGCCACAAACGGCTTACCCGGCCTGCCAGTTGGCGTGCTAACGACTGCCCAATGCCACCTGTGGCTCCAATCAATAGGGTATTCACGGTTTGAGCGTACGGTTGTTGTGGTTTTTACACCGTGGGGCAGAAGCAAATCGAGGTCCACTTCAAAACACTTTGGAGAATACTTCCTCAGCGGCCTGATCGGCGGACATCGGCAGGCCGATGTAGTAACCCTGGGCATAGTGGCAGCCGTGGCGGGCCAGCCACTCGAGCTGCGCCCGGTTTTCCACCCCTTCCGCCAGGGTCTTGAGGCCGAACGCATTGGCCAGTTGCAGCATGGCCCGCAGGATATCCTCGGAGGCGCGGTTGCTACCGATGTCGCTTACAAAGCTCTTGTCAATCTTGATCAGGTCTATCGGCACTTGCTTAAGGTGGGCC
>CAZIXH010000356.1:0-5369 GCA_964543055.1 uncultured bacterium | reverse complement strand
CCCAGCGCCTGCCGGTCATGATCGGCCTGGCGGTGGGGGTGGGGGTGGTGTCCAGCCTGTTGGGCTATGGGCTGGCCATCTGGCTCGATGCCTCGATTGCCGGCATGATGGCCACGGTAGCCGGAATCTGCTTTGCGCTGGCCTTCCTTTTTTCGCCCCTGGGGGGCTACCTGACCACCCGGCTGCGCCGTGAACGAGAGCGCCTCGAGGTCGCCGCCCGCCTCCTGGTGGCCCACCTGGCCCACCACGACCGACCGGTTTCCGAGCAAGAAGTGCTGGCAGAGTTCGGCTGGAACCCAGCCTTCCTGCGCCAGGCCAGGGATAAAGCCCTGCGAGAGGGATGGCTCGAGGTCTTGAGAGAAGGCTTGCGCCCCACCCCAAGCGGGCTTGCCCTCAGCAAAGCCCGTTTTGCCCAGGATTTACAACGCTAGCCTGGCTTCATTTGCCGGTGTCGCTCAGCGACTGACCTGCACACTGGTACGGTTACCCGCCGCATCCACCGCAATGAGGGTCACGCGGCGCACCGGAACCTCCACGTAGAAATTGACTTCCTTGCCCTTGGGCAGCGATAGGGGGTTGAAGGTTCGGTCGTATTGCAGGGTCACCCGATCCACCCCGGTATCGTCCAGCACGCGCCCGGAGATTTGCAGGGTAGACTCGGTGCGGGCGGGGATTTCCTCCTCGGTGCCATCGGGCAGGGTACGTTTGCGGGCCGGTTGCACCACCGTTACCACCCGCTCGGCCCGTTCAATCACAACCTGCGGGGGACGCGCATCCAGCACCATCGGCAAGCGAACCGTGCGGGTCTGGCCGCTCATGTCGGTGGCATCTACCCTGATTTCCACCTGCCCCGACTGGGGGGCCTGCACCCGGAAGCTAAAACGCACCAGCTTCTGCCCCCGGTTGGCCTCCGAAAGCAGCTCCTTTCCGCCTGCCTTCACGCTCTGGACCCCCACGTCATCCAGGGCGTATCCCTGTACCTGCAACGAACGCTGCGAGAGCACCCCGCTTTTGGGCTGGGTAATGCCAATCAGGGGCGGTTGGGTATCCCCAGGCCGCTGACAAGCCGAAAGCAGCAACAAAAAAAGAAGGGGCACGAAACGCACCCCTTCATCCTAGCAGTTGCTCAGGGTCTGAAAATTAGGCCAGCCCGCGCGTTGAAGTCCAAACCACCGACGCCTGCCACACCGCCCGTAAAGATGCCAAAGCCAACTTGAAGTTCGCCGTAGACGCTAAAAGGTTGTCCGGGGAAGGCATACTCGATACCCGCCAGGCCGTGGGGGAAGATGTAGATACCGCCCACACCGCTGAAGGTCCACAGGCCCAGCGAAGCTCCCGCACCTGCATACCAGCTCAGATCAAAGCCCGGGGCAGCAGGGATGGCTTGCTCCAGAATAATGTAATCGGCTCCTGCGCCCAGCCCAGCGAATGCGAGACCAGCGCCTACACGGAAGCTGCTGACCTGGTATTGCACACCGATCCAGGTTGGGAAGCCCGAGTAGAGGCCAAAACCTTCCGACTGAGCTTTGCCTAGAGAGCCAAACATCAACGTGAACAGAACCACCAACGGCGCTAAACGTTTCATCCTTTGCTCACCTCCGAAAGTAGTCTAGCACCTTTGCGTTATTTTTGCGTTACTTTAGGTAGTATAGAGCGCATTAATTCGCACATAGCCCTCGGTGAGGTCGCAACCCCAGGCCACTCCTTGCCCCTCGCCCAGCCCCAGGTTGGCCTCTACCAGCACCTCGTCGGCTTGCATAGCCTGGCTGGCTGCAGCACGGTCAAAATCCAGCACCCGCCCGGCATAGAGGGGAATGCCTTGCAGGGCAATCCGAACCCGGTCTACCTCGAGCGCCACCCCTGCTTTCCCCAGCGCCATCATGACGCGGCCCCAGTTGGGGTCGTTGCCGTAGACGGCGCTTTTCCACAAGGGACTGGCCGCTACCGAGAGCGCGGCCTTGCGGGCTTCCGCGTCGCTAACGGCCCCGGTTACTTTCACCGTGAGCAGCTTGGTGGCTCCTTCGCCATCGCGGGCCAGCTTGCGGGCCAGCTCTACACAGACTTGTTCAACGGCCCGCCAGAACTCACCCAGGTCCACCGGCCCTGCCGCGCCATTGGTCATCAACACGGCCATGTCGTTGGTAGAAGTGTCGGTGTCCACCGTGACCTGATTGAAGCTTCGGTCCACCACCCCCTGCCAGCCCCGGCGCAGCTCTGCTTGGGGAACCTCGGCATCGGAGACAACGTAAGCCAGCATGGTAGCCATGTTGGGCGCAATCATGCCGCTCCCCTTACAAACCCCGACCACTCGAGCCCCACTCGACAGGGTAGCCTCGGCCATTTTGGGCACCAGGTCGGTGGTCAGGATGGCTTCCATGAAGGGGTCAATGTCCAGGCCCAGATGAATATTCGGCAGACCCGCTTCAATTTTCTCTACCGGCAAAGGCTGCCCGATGACCCCCGTGGAAGCAGTCAGGACTGCCTGAGGCGCGATATGCTGCTGGGCTGCGGCCAGTTCGGCCATCTGCCGGTCGGCCCAGAAACCCTGCGGGCCGGTAGCGCAGTTAGCATTACCCGCATTGACCACCACGGCTTGTAGCGGCTGACCACCCGCCAGCAGTTCACGGCCCCGAATCACACAAGGCGCGGCGGCTTTGTTCAGGGTTCCGACAAAGGCCCAGTTACATGGAGTTCCCGAGACCAGAAGAGCCAGGTCGGGCTTGCCCGAGGGCTTGATGCCGGCCTGGGTTGCACCCGCACGAAAACCAATCGGAAGTCGCATGATAGCAGCATATCCTTCCGTACAGTGATTGGGAAAGCTGTGCGTCTTTGACAGCCACAAAGGTTTCCAGGAAACGGAACCCGGTTTGTAGCAGGTCTACGCCAGTTCTCAAAGGCCCTCATTTGGGCAGATCCTGGTGAACCTTCCCCTCGACAACCCCACCAACAACTCGGCAACCTCACCAACAAGGCGACGTTACAGTTGCATAAAGTAAGCGTTAAGCCGCTACTTTTCGTACACAGCGGATTTTTCTCCGCTACCATGACGTTAATTGAGGGTTGCAGAGCATTATTGGTCTCAACCATCGCCCCTATCCGGGTGGAGGCATCATGAGTGAAGTGTGGTTTGCAGGGTTAGTGTTGGGCATACTGCTGGTGTACACGCTGGCTTTTTGGGACGAACTGGTGTTCGATCTGGCCTATCTACTACACTTCCGCAGGTTGAAAAATCAGACTCTGACCCCCGAAGAACTCGAGGCCGACCAGCCCCAGCGCCTGGCGGTTTTGCTGCCGACCTGGCGGGATGCCCAGAACATCGGCCCCATGCTCCGGGCCACCCTGGGCTACACCAACTATTCTCCCCTGCATCTCGACTTTTTTGTGGGCGTCTACCCCAACGACCCCAAAACCCTGGAAGCGGTCGAGGCGCTTTCCCAGGAGTTCGTGAACGTGCACGTGGTGGTTTGCGACCGCCCCGGCCCCCTGCCCAAAGGGCAGATGCTCAACACCATGTACGCCTACCTCGAGCGCTTTGAACGCAGCAACCGCCTCCAGTTCGAGGTAGTTGCACTTCACAACGCAGACGACGTGATTCATCCCTACACCTTCAAGCTCTACAGCACCCTGCTACGCAAATACCCCGCCGTGCAATTGCCGGTGCTTGCACTGCTTTCTCAGGGCAGCCTCTGGACACGCTGGCTGGAAACGAGCTACGCTGCCGATTTTGCCGAGGAACAGCTCCGCCACCTGCCGGTTCGGGAGCGCCTGGGGGTTTTTGTGCCCAACGCCTCTACCGGGTTTGCTCTGCGTCGCGAACTTTTACCCGAGCTGGCCAGCGATGGGCGCATCTTTAGCGAACAGCCCGACGCTCCCGATTTCGACCCTGCGCTGCGTCTGTGGCGCATTGGCCAGCCGGTTCACTTTCATTTGCAACCCATCTGGCGCATGGACGACCACGGTCAAACACACCGTGAGGTTATTGCAGTACAGCAGTCTTTTGGCCCCCATAATGCCATTGGCAGAAAGAAGCTGCCCTGGACCCATGGCCTGAGCAAGCGACTGCTGGGCCGCTTCCCTGCCGAAAAGACCCGGCTGCACCTGCCCGGCAAGCACACCCTCACCCTGCTCAACCTGGCCCATCTGATTGGCCTCCCCTTCTTTGCCTACGCCCTCCTGGGCCAGTTCTTTGGCTGGCCGGGCGTCAATAATCCGGCAGTAGGTGGAATGCTTATGTTCGTCGGGGTAGCATTACTGGTTCGCTGGGCCATGCACTATACCGCAATCCAGGCCCTCTACAACCCACCAATAGCTCGTAAGCTGCTCTGGCTGCCAGCTTCCCTGCGCTGGATTGTGCTGAGCCTGATGAACACAAGAGCCTTGATCATCAAATCGGACTACAGGGGAGAGGCTTACCTCGAGGCCCATCGGCTGCGCCTGGGCGATCAGTTGCTCTTCTACAACGACTTACCCCCGACCCAACTCGCACAGGCTCTTCAAATGCAAAGTTATGGCATCTACCGGCCCAGGCTAGGGGAAATTCTGGTATCTGAGAATTTCATCAGTGAGCAGACCTTGCGCAGGCGACTGGCCGAGTTGCGCTGGACCAAAATGGCAGCCACCGTTGCCAAGCAAACCCAGGCCCTCAGCAACCCCACCTACTACCCCCGCGAGCTGCACCGCCGCAAATCGGGGCAGGTGAACCAGGAAAAAAACCCCACCGTCCTGACCGATACCATGTTCTAAGCCGTACCAGCTTTTGAAGTTTTGGGCCATTCAAAAGCCGTGTTCTTGTCTTATGACCCCCAAGATACCAACAGGCAAGCAACTCCGAGCACTTTATCGGCCCGTGTTTCCAAAAGGCACCAACACCCTGCGCTGTCCAAGCGGATTCCATGCTTATTGGCTAATGACCTTACCCCAGCCCAGGGTGGTTTGCCTTCCTCAAATCCCTCGGATCAAACCGCAAACCACCTCCTCGATGATGTTGCTGTCCTCTTCACACCCAGGCTATTTCCTGAAACCACTCTAAAATGCCGCCCGTTACGGCGGCATCTTTACGAAGCTTCGACTCCATTTTTTATGCGGTAGGTTCAATCAGACCATAGTTGCCGTCGCGGCGGCGGTAAATGACGTTAATCTGCTCGGTCTCGGAGTTGCGGAACACGAAAAAATCGTGGCCCAGGGCTTCCATTTCAAAGGCGGCATCCTCGGGGGTCATGGGTTTCATATTGAAGCGCTTGGTACGGACAATGCGCGGGGTGGCTTCTTCCTCGAGCTCAGGCTGACCCGCCCCCATCATGACGGGCTCAGGAACCGGCTGGCGGGTCCGCTGGTAGTGACGTTCCTTGTAGCGCTTGAGCTGGTACTCG
>CAZIXH010000355.1:0-5329 GCA_964543055.1 uncultured bacterium | reverse complement strand
GGCTTGGAGGTTTCCGCAGATGGCGTAGCACCGCCCAGAACCGCTATCACCTGCCCGCTTTTGACCTCGTCGCCGGGTTTGACCATCACTTTAGAAACCGTGCCCCCTTCGGAAGCGGGGGCTTCCATCACAGCCTTGTCGGTCTCTAGCTCGAGCACCGGCTGTCCCGCCTCTACAGTATCGCCTTCTTTGATGAGCACCCCCACCACCACAGCGGAGGCCACGTTATCTCCCAGGTCGGGTAGTTTGAGTTCTGCCATGTAATGCTCCCTTCGGTCGCGCCAATAGCTCGTTGCGAATAGCGAATGGCTGTTCTCTTGCTATGAGCTATCGGCTATTGGCTATCAGCGTTTGTGCGGTGCCTCCCGCTTGGGGTCAATGCCCAATTTTTTGATGGCTTCGGTCAGGGTATTGACGTTAACCTTCCCCTCGCCGCGCAGCGCCGATAGAGCCGCCACCACCACATGCCTGGCATCCACCTCGAAGAAGTCGCGCAGGGCCTCGCGGGTCTCGGAGCGCCCGAAGCCGTCGGTGCCCAGGCTGTGAATGGGACGGTTCAGGTAGCCCGAGACCATATCTGGCAAGACCTTCATGTAATCCGAGGCGGCCACAATCGGGCCTTCGGTGGGGTTCAGACACTGCGCCACATAGGGCAGCCTGGCCTTGCTGCTGGGGTTCAGACGGTTCTGGCGGGCGGTCTCCTGGGCCTCGTAGTAGAGAGCTTTGTAGCTGGTCGCGCTCCAGACGTCGGCGGCGATGTTGTACTCGGCGAGCATCTCGGCGGCCTTGATAACCTCGTTCAGGATGGTGCCCGAGCCCAGAAGCTGCACTCGAGCCTTGGGCTTTTTCAGCTCGCTCTTTTTGAAAAGGTACAGGCCCTTCAGGATGCCCTGGCGGGTTTCCTCGCGTGGCTCAGGCATGGCGGGCTGGACATAGTTCTCGTTCATCAGGGTGATGTAGTAGAAGATGTCCTCACCGTCGTGGTACATGCGCTTGAGCCCGTCTTGCAAAATTACCGCCAGCTCGTAGGCAAAAGCCGGGTCGTAGGCGGGCATGTTGGGCACCGGCAGAGCCTGCACGTGGGAGTGGCCGTCCTCGTGCTGCAAGCCCTCACCGTTCAGGGTGGTACGGCCTGCCGTGGCCCCCATCAAGAAGCCCTTGGTGCGCTGGTCACCGGCGGCCCAGACCAGGTCGCCCACCCGCTGCAAGCCGAACATCGAGTAGTAGATGTAGAAGGGAATGGTGGGTATGCCGTGGTTGGCATAAGCCGTACCGGCGGCGATAAAGCTGCACATGGCTCCGGCCTCGTTGATACCCTCCTGGAGCAGCTGGCCGGTCTCGGACTCGCGATAGACCGTTACGGTTCCGGCGTCTACCGGGGTGTAGAGCTGGCCCTTGGGCGAGTAGATGCCCACCGAGCTAATGACCCCTTCCATGCCGAAGGTGCGGGCCTCGTCGGGGACGATGGGCACGATGAGTTTACCCACCTCCGGGTGGCGCACCAGCTTGGTGAGCATCCGCACGAAGGCCATGGTGGTGGAAATTTCCCGCCCGCCCGAGCCTGCAAAGAACTCCTCGAAGAAGGCGCTATCGGGGGTGTTTAGCTTATACTCGCGCACCCGCCGCTCGGGAATCAGCCCGCCCAGGGCCTGACGGCGAGAGAGCATGTACTGCACCTCGGGCGAGTCGGGGCCGGGGTGGTAGAAGGGGGTTTTCTCGAGGTCCTCGTCCGAAATCGGAATATCCAGTGCGTCTCGGGCCTCGCGCAGGTCTTCTAAGGTGAGCTTCTTGACCTGGTGGGCCACATTCTTGGCCTGGGCGGTGGGGCCCAGGCAGTAACCCTTGACGGTACGGGCAATGATAACCGTAGGCGAGCCCCGGTGTTCAGCCGCCGCTTTGAAGGCCGCGTAAATCTTGCGGTTATCGTGCCCACCGCGCGAGAGGGTCAGGCGGTCGAGGTCTTCGTCGGTCATGCCCTCAATTAGCCTTTGCAGGGCCGGGGTGTTGAAGAACTTCTCGCGCAGCTCCTTGCCACCGTAGGCCGCGTAGCGCTGGCTTTCGCCGTCTACCAGTTGCTCCATGCGCTCCAGCAGCACCCCCTCGGTGTCCTTGGCGAACAACTCGTCCCAAGCGCTGCCCCAGACCACCTTAATCACGTTCCAACCGTTGCCCCGGTAGATACTCTCGAGCTCCTGGATCACCTTGGAGTTGCCCCGCACCGGCCCATCAAGGCGTTGCAGGTTAGCGTTGATAACGAACACCAGGTTGTCCAGTTCTTCGGAAGCTGCTACCCGCAGGCCCCCCAGGGTCTCGACCTCGTCCTGCTCACCGTCCCCCAGGAAAGCCCAGACCTTGGCGCTGGTCTTGGGCTTGAGGCCGCGGTCTTCCAGGTAGCGCATGAAGCGGGCCTGGTAAATGGCTTGCAGAGGCCCCAGACCCATGCTGACGGTGGGAAACTCCCAGTAGTCGGGCATCAGCCAGGGGTGGGGATAGCTGGCCAGGCCACGGCCCGGCCCGCCCAGCAGTTCGCGGCGAAACTTGCCCAGGTCGTCCTCGTTCAGGCGGCCCTCCAGGTAACTGCGGGCGTATACCCCAGGCGACATGTGCCCCTGGTAAAAGACCAGATCGCGGTCGGGGGAGTCCTGGCCCCGGAAAAAATGATTGAAGCCCATCTCCATCAGCTCAGCGATGCTGGCATAGGTGGAGATGTGCCCGCCGATGCCATCGGCCTTTTTGTTGGCCTGCTGCACAATGGCAATGGTATTCCAGCGCAGGATGTTGGCGATGCGCTGCTCGAGCTCCATGTCGCCCGGATAAGGCGGCTGGCTCGCCAGGGGGATGGTATTGACGTAGGGGGTGTTGACCTTGTCGTGGATGACCACCCCGTGGCGGTAGGCGTAGTTCTCGAGCATCTCCATGAGCTGTGCGACCCGGTCTCGGCCCGCAGTCCGCAGGATGTACTCGAGGCTTTCGCGCCACTCCTGATTCTCGAGGTCTTCTAGTTTAATCTGCTCTTCGGCAGATAGCCCCGCACGGGCAGCAATCAGTTCGCGGTCTTCAACCATTGGGCGCTCCTTTGAGCCGGTAGCCGAAAGCCCCTGGCCGGCAGCTTTCTGCTTCAAAGCCTTTGACTTTCAGCATTGGGCAACTGTTCTTTGTCATCAGCCTTACATTACAGCAGATATCTGCAAAGCCAATCGTAAGGAAGTATGTTTTTTACAGCTTATAAAAAACTTTTACCAAATGGTAAATTTAGCCACCACTATCCTCGTGTCCAAGGAATCAACCCGGTTTTTCAGATGCCTGGCAGGCTGCCGTTATGGAGATTTGGCAAGAGGGCCGAAAATCCTGCGGTTCAGGAAAGGGGGATAATGGCATCACTCGGAAAGGCGGCGGGGGCCACCGCAACGCCTTTTTGCACTGTGAACCTGGTCAGGTACTCGCCGTCCTGGGGATCGCGGTACACCTCGGTATGCCCTGCATTCAGGTTGATGATCCAGACCTCGGGAATGCCCAGCAGCGCATAACGACCGAGTTTTCGGCCCCGATCATGGCCTAGCGTAGCGTCCGAGACTTCAATTACAAGATACACGTCTTCGGGGCGAGGATGATGCGCACTGTAGTTTTTGCTTGGGTCTACCAATGCAAAGTCGGGCTGGGGCAGGTCGAAGCGATCAAGAAAAATGGGGTTTTGCACCCGCACCCGGGCTTTCCCCGCAAATCGCGTAACCAGGATCTCGGTCAAATAATCCACCACATCTGCATGCTGCTCTCCAATGGGCATTTCAAAAATCTCCCCGTTTATCAGCTCAATACGCCTGGACGGGTCGAGCAAACCCGCCCGATCCATGGCCAGTAGCTCCTCTACCGTCCATTTTTTCAGCGTTACCATAACTACCAGGATAGCGCATTCGGACATGACCGCCATGAGCTCATGTCGGGGCTCGAACAAGTTGTCCACACGAAGCAGGGCGCTGCATTAATTCATGCCCACAGAGACAGCTTTCGGCATGTACTACGGCCCCAGCTTGCGCCTGAGGTACAAAAGCAAATCTTCCAGCGCCGTGCGCAAGGCCCGCTGCTCGCGCAGGATGGCCTCGATGCGGTCTTCGGGTGTGGCCAGGGTGAGGGTTTTGAAGATCATATTGGTGTTGCCACAGCGTGGGCAGGGGATGGTGGGGGGCGAGCTGGTAGGAGCGTAGAAGATGCGGGTGTTGTCACGGGTGCAGAGCATGTACTTGGCTCCTGCCGCTTCACCGCGCCGGATGGACTCGGCAAGTTCTTTGGCCTCTTCGGTGGCGTAGCCCAGGAAGAAGTCGCCCCCGACCTCCTCGATGGAGGGTAACACCTCGCGGGTAGCGGTCAGGTCGGACTTCAGGCCGCGCGGGGCCGTCCAGGAGATGCCGTTCCACTTGAAGTGGCGCAGGTGGCGCTTGCGGGCCTTGTCCTCGATTTCGACGATCAGGTTGACCTCGGGGTCTTTGGGGTAGTAGTACAGTCGAACCGCCGCCACCCCACTCAGCGCAGGTTCCGGAGGCATGGTGTAGGAAAGGGGACCGTCCACCTTTAGGCGGCTGCTGTAACCCACCAGGTTCTGCAGGTCGTAGAGGGTCAGGCCAGGGTGCTCAAAATCGCCCTCCAGGAAGGCCCGCACCTTGGCAAAGGCTTGCTCGAGACCTACATCTACCATAGCTGGCTAAAGTCTACCATCCAGGTCAAGGGGCAAAAAACCGCAGCTTGGCCGCCAGACTACCCAGAGATTGTTTGGGCTATCGGCCATAGACTATCGACTATCAGCTTTGCTTATGCTTTCGCCCACAGGCCCAAGCGTCAAACCGTATAATGACCCCTCGTGTTGATTCGCGTCGGTGTCACCGACTTCCCCCTATCCAGGCCCCCCCAGGTGCTCGAGGTGGGCTTTGGCGACGGGCGCTTTACCGCTCAGATTGCCCGCCTGTACCCCGATTGGCAGATTCTGGGGGTGGAAATCTCGGCGGGCTCGGTGGCACGGGCCCTCAAGCGCTTTCGGCGGGAGGGCATCGGGAATGTGCAGGTTTATCACGGCGAAGCCCTTTTTGCCCTGCGCAACCTGGTGGCCCCGCATAGCTTGCGGCGGGTCTACGTTAACTTCCCCGACCCCTGGCCCAAGGCCAAGCACGAAGAAAACCGCCTGTTGCAGCGGGCTTTTTTCCGGCGGCTCTCTACCCGGCTGGCCGAGGGGGGCGAGCTGTTGCTCACCACCGACCACGAGGAGTACTGGCGGTTTGCCCAGGCCGAGGGCCAGGCCAGCGGGCTGTTCGAGGTCGAGACCCCACCTCCACCTGAGCAC
>CAZIXH010000354.1:0-4707 GCA_964543055.1 uncultured bacterium | reverse complement strand
CCCGGCCGGCACACTTGCCGAGCGGGTGCCCGATGGCCTTGGACACGAACGGCACCGTGCGGGAGGCGCGGGGGTTGGCCTCGAGGATGTAAACCACGCCGTCCTTGAGGGCGTACTGCACGTTGATCAGGCCCCTAACCCCCACTGCCAGGGCCAGCCTGCGGGTGTAGTCCTTAACGGTGGCCAGCTGCTCGGGCGAGAGCGAGATGGGGGGCAGGATGGTGGCCGAGTCACCGGAGTGAACCCCGGCCCGCTCGATGTGCTCCATGATGCCCGCTACCACTACCCGCTGTCCGTCGCAGAGGGCGTCCACGTCGAGCTCGAGGGCATTCTCCAGGTACTGATCCAGGAGAATCGAGGGGCGCTCGGCCAGGGCGGCGTAGATGCCGTTCAGATACCAGCGCAGCTCCTCGGCGCTGTGCACGACCTGCATGGCCCGCCCCCCCAGCACGTAGCTAGGCCGGGCCATCAGGGGGTAGCCGAGGTTCTCGGCCAGTTGCAGGGCCTCCTCGGGGGTGCGGGCGACGGCCCCTTTGGGCTGGGGAATGCCCAGTTCGGCGCAGAGCCGGTTGAACTCGGCGCGGTCTTCGGCCTTGTGGATGGCCTCCCAGGGGGTGCCCAGCAAGGTTACTCCAGCCTCGGCGAGCCTTTTGGCCAGCTTCAGGGGGGTCTGGCCGCCCAGGGTGGCAATCGCACCCAGGGGCTTTTCGTGGTCGGTCAGGTTGAGCACGTCTTCCAGCGTCAGGGGCTCGAAGTAGAGCCTATCGGCGGTGTCGTAGTCGGTGCTCACGGTCTCGGGGTTGGAGTTGACCATGATGGTTTCATAGCCCTGTGCCCCGGCCTCGCCGGGCCGCTCAGGCGGTATCACGGCCTCCCGCAGGGCCCAGACCGCGTGCACGGTGGCGTAGTCGAACTCCACCCCCTGTCCGATGCGGATGGGGCCGCTGCCCAGGATCACCACCTTGGGCTTATTGGTAGGGCGCACCTCGTCTTCCAGCTCGTAGGCGCTGTAGTGGTAGGGGGTGTAGGCCTCGAACTCGGCAGCGCAGGTGTCCACGGTTTTGTAAACGGGCCTGGAGCCTGCGGTTAGGCGCTGTTTGCGGGCCGCCGCTTCGGAAACCCCCACCAGTTCGCCCACCCGCGCGTCGGACAGACCCAGGCTCTTCACGTAGCGCCAGTCCTCGGCGTCCTCGAGGCGGAGATTTTCGGTCTCGAGGTCGTGCTCGGCCTCCACCACCTCCTTGAGCTGGGTCAGGAACCAGGGCTCAATCCTGGTGCGCTCATAGAGGCGGTCTACCGGTTCGCCCCGCCGCAGCAGTTCCAGCACTGCATAAATTCGCGTAGGGCTGGGGTAGAGCCGGGCCTGGAGTTCCTCGGTGGTGTAGGTGGAGAACTCCGCCCGCACGTCGGCCTCGAGGCTCCGCAGGGCCTTACCAAAGGACTCCTTGAAGGTGCGGCCTATGGCCATTACCTCGCCCACGCTCTTCATCTGGGTGCCGAGCCGGTCGGAGAAGCCCTGTGGCTGGGTGTTGGGCAGGGTGCTGAACTTCTCGAAGGCAAAGCGGGGAATTTTGGTCACCACGTAGTCGATGGTGGGCTCGAAGGAGGCCGGGGTCTTCTGGGTGATGTCGTTGGGGATTTCATCCAGGCGGTAGCCCACCGCCAGCAGGGCGGCAATCTTGGCGATGGGAAAGCCCGTAGCCTTGGAGGCCAGGGCCGAGGAGCGCGAGACGCGGGGGTTCATCTCAATCACGATCATCCGCCCGGTCTTGGGGTCTATGGCGAACTGGATATTCGAGCCGCCGGTCTCCACGCCAATCTCTCGGATGATGGCGATGGCCGCATCGCGCATCTTCTGGTACTCCACATCGGAAAGGGTTTGCGCGGGAGCCACCGTGATGGAGTCGCCGGTGTGGACACCCATGGGGTCCACGTTCTCGATGGAGGTGATGATCACCACGGTGTCGTTCTTGTCGCGCATGACCTCGAGCTCGTACTCCTTCCAGCCCACAATGGACTCCTCCACAAGTGCGGAGTGGGTGGGGGAGAGTGAGAGCCCGCGGGTGAGAATCTCGATGAACTCCGCCTCGTTTTCGGCAATCCCGCCGCCGGTGCCCCCCAGGGTAAAGCTGGGCCGCACCACCACCGGATAGCCGGTCACCTCGCGGGCAAAGGCCAGCCCCTCTTCCAGGCTGTGCACCATCTTGCCCCGGGGCACGTCCACCCCAATTTTCAGCATGGCCTTCTGGAATTCTTCGCGGTCTTCGCCCTTCTTGATGGCGGCGGCATTGGCCCCAATTAGCTCCACCCCGTATTTGTCCAGAATCCCCTGCTCAAAGAGGGCCATCGAGAGGTTGAGCGCGGTCTGTCCCCCCAGGGTGGGGAGCAGGGCGTCCGGACGCTCCTGGGCGATGATTTTTTCCAGGAACTCCACCGTGAGGGGCTCGAGGTACGTCCCCTCCGAGAGCTCGGGGTCGGTCATGATGGTAGCGGGGTTGGAGTTGACCAGCACCACCTCGTAGCCCACGCTACGCAGGGCCTTGACGGCCTGGGTGCCGGAGTAGTCGAATTCCGCGGCCTGGCCGATGGTGATGGGGCCGGAGCCGATGATGAGTATTTTTTTGAGGTCGGTGCGGGCGGGCATACCAAGGGGAGAGAATATCACTTATCCCGCCTTCTGGCTATGGGGCTTTGCATACTGATTCAGATTTTTGGCATAAACTATCAACCCCTAAAAGAAGCCCCCAACTGCGGGTCTTTCCTCCAAAAACGCCCCCCTCCTGGCGCTCATCCAAAACACTGCTGCGTCAGGGCAATCGCCCCTAACGCATGCCTTATCTTATAGACATGCGTACCCTGAAATCCGAGTTGCTCAAAAGCTTTTTGCAGGACAACCCGCTGGTGGTGGATGTGCGCCCGCCCGAGCAGTACAACCAGGACGACTTCCAAGGAGCCGTACACATTCCCCTGCACGATATCCAGCACGGCAACCACAACCTGCCCAAAGACCGCCCCCTGCTGCTTATCTGCGAGCGGGGGGTGATGAGCGAGCTGGCCGGACTGTACCTGGAAGCTGCGGGTTATGAGCAGGTGTACAACCTCGAGGGGGGCCTGCAAAAGCTGCGAAAAGAAGCTCAAAAGTAGTCTATGGGCGATGGTCTATAGTCCATAGTCATTCGGAAGAGTCTCCAGCAATCAGCTACCGGCTACCGACCATAGACAATGGACTATCGTCCATCGTCTCTTTTAGGCAACTCCTCCAGCCGCACCCCATGCCACTTTTCCAGGTGCTCACGGTGGGTGTGCAGGTAGGCCCCCGGCTCGAAAAACCGGTCGTAGTACTCGAGGTCGAGGTGGTGGGTCTGCAAAAACATCAGGCTGTAGATGGTGGGCACTGTAGCGGGGAACTTTCCAAAGGTATCGAAGAGGTACTGGGCCTGGGTAGCAACCACCTCAACCAGCCAATCCTGGTGGGGGAAAGCCTGGGAACGCACCGCCGGGGCGTTCTTCCAGGGCCCTGGGGTTTGGGGGTGGAAGGGGCCGCCCTCGCCAAACTTGCGCTCGACCAGGGCCTCCACCGCCCTACGCATATCGGGGTAGTGGGGCGGGCAGTGGCCTTCAAAAATGCCCTCGAGGCCGGTGGGGTTGGGCCGCGACCAGCCAGGCTTGAAGTCGTAGCGGAAGCCCAGCCCCGGCACCTCGGGGTCGCCCGAAGCCCCCAGGGTTCGCACCCTATCGAGCCCGTTGAGCATCCAGCCGCCCAGGCCCATGGCCTGTTGCATCAGGTGGCCTGCAAATACCGCCGCGCTGATTTCCGCCGAAACTTCGGCCAGGGTGGCCTGGTCAAAGGCGGTGAGGGGGTAGGGCTTGTCCACCGCCACAAAATCCTTGAACTTTTCCAGCCCTGGGATGCTCCGGTTGTGTACGTCGTCGTAGAGTACGAAGCCATTCTGGGCAATGAAAAGGAGCTTGAGCAACTGATGCTGGGCCACGTCGGCGATGGGCCAGACCAAGAGCGAGCCCGGTTTGTTGGCGTTCCAGGCATTGTGACCGGCCATGTAGGGCTCGCGGGGGGGGATGTAGAGCCGGGCGTCGGACAGCTTGTGGATGTACTGCCGGTGCGCGAGTAGCAGCTCCACCGAGTCTACCTGGCCCTCAGCGTTGCGCGGCACCGGCGGGCGGGCATCGCGGGTTTTGAAGGTGTAGGTGCCGCTATCGTCGGTGAAGAAAATCTGGCTGGTGTGGAAGCCCGCCGCGCTGGGGAAGGTGCGTCCGGCAGCCATGCCGGAGTAGCTGGGCAGATGAGGGGCCACGTTTTTGTGGTGGCTGATCAGGTTGTGCCAGCCGGTCAGACCGCCCACCGTGGTCAGGATGAGCAGGCGCTCGAGCTCCGAAAGGGGATAGGGCTCATACCTCGAGCGGTAGGCCAGGGGCCCCTCGGGCAGCTCGCCCCCCAGGGCAAAGCGGCGGCTCCGACGGCCAAAAAGCGCCTCGGTCAGGGGAAAATGCAGGAGCTCCTCGAGGGCCTTGCGCTCGTGTGGATAGATGACAGCATCGGACGTGGTATCGGGCATTTCCCCCAGTTTAGCCCGAATGTTCCCGTTGAAGTATGGCCCGGCAGGGGATGTTGAGGGCCACCGCAAAGTTCACGTATGCCTCCCCTACCGTGTAGGGGAGGCATACGTGAACTTTGCGGTGGCCCTCAAC
>CAZIXH010000353.1:0-4102 GCA_964543055.1 uncultured bacterium | reverse complement strand
TACCGCCCCTTGAAACGGGAGACGCTTTTTCGCCGACCAAAGGGAGGGGTGTGCTCTGGAATTCAAAAAGAGAGCCTTCAGGGCTTTTGTACAGGTTGCGCCTGACACGCAGCTCATTCAGCTTGCGTATCTTTTCTGGTAATCAAGCACATTGACCCTTCCAACCAGCTTGTTGCAGAAACAAGTGTCCAGGTTACGTTCATATTTTGTATAAGGTGGCATACTCTATGAGGCGCTGGCATATTCACCAGTGCAAAGCCCCTGAGCCAGTCGGAAGGGAGGTGGTTTGGGGGCTTTATCCAGAATCTCTCTTCACTTTGTATGGCCGTCAGACTTCTCGAGGTTGCTGACGGAAAAAGGAGAACCCCTTGCTCAGCTACGACAACAAGCAAATCCTCGATCTACCCCTTCCCAAACTGGACAAAAACGGCGGCAAAAAAGCCTACCTGTTCCACAACACCGATGGCGCAGAACCTGTCATCACCCGCTATTACGACGCGCATTTCCAGCCCGACGAGGCCTACAAGGCCAGCCTGCCCGACATGACCGAGACCGTGAACTCGGTAGAAGGGGCTAATGTGGCCATCCAGCAGGTAGGTATTTCGGGCTTCAGGCTGCCGCTCAAGTTTGCTACGCCCCAGGGCGAAGCCCTGACCCTCGAGGCCCGCGTGACCGGTACGGTCTCGTTGCAGGCCGACCTCAAGGGCATCAACATGAGCCGCATTATTCGAACCTTCTATGCCCGTAAAGAGGAGGTCTTCAGCCTCGACACCCTGGCGCAAATCGTCCAGGACTACCGGCGCACCCTCGAGAGCCTCTCGGCGCGGGTTAAGGTCAGCTTCAGCTACCCGATGCTGGTGTCTGCGCTGCGCTCAGGGCTGGAAGGCTATCAGTACTACAACGGCAGCTACGAAGCAGTTATTGAAGAAAACGGGCGCATACGCCGCTTTGTCGAGCTAGACTTCGTTTACTCCTCGGCCTGCCCTTGCTCCGCCGAGCTGGCCGAACACGCCCGCGACAACCGGGGTGCTTACGCCATCCCGCACAGCCAGCGCTCCCAGGCCCGCATCAGAGTCGAAGTAGCCCCCGATACCTCCTTGCACCTGGAAGACCTGGTTCGTCACGCCCGCGAGGCCCTTAAAACCGAGACCCAGGTCATGGTCAAGCGCGAGGATGAGCAAGCCTTCGCCGAGCTCAATGGCGCCTACGTGAAGTTTGTGGAAGACGCCGCCCGTTTGATCTACGAGCAGCTTATCCGCGACCCCCGGATCCACGACTTTCAGGCAGCCTGCTCACACCTCGAGAGCCTTCACTCCCACGATGCCGTCTCGGTAATTGCCAAGGGTGTACCCGGCGGGTTCCGCGCCGACTTTAACGACTTCAGCACCCTGGTTTGCTAGTGAATCCAGTACAGTGCGAAGAAGCCCAGGGGGGAGTCCCCTGGGCTAATGTTTTGGTTCTCGCAGTAGCACACCCGTCTGATGAGCCGCTTGTTCCAGAGCATTCCAGGCCAGGGTGGCGCATTTGACCCGGGCCGCGAGCTTGTGCACACCGGACAGCGCAGCCAGGTCGCCCAGTTCAGGGGTGGGAGCGGCTCCATCCACAATCATGGCCTTGAACTGTTGTTCCAGCGCCAGCGCCTCGGCCCAGGATTTGCCCTTGACCAGGTCGGTCATCAGCGAAGCCGAAGCCTGGGAAATGGCACAGCCCTGTCCCTGAAAACGCAGGTCTGTTATGCGCTCTCCATCCGTCAGTACCATCAGCTCGATCTGGTCGCCACAGGTGGGGTTGTCGCCCTTCACCCGCACATTGGCCGAGTCCAGGGGGCCATAGTTGTGGGGCGATTTGTAGTGGCGCAGGATGATTTCTTTGTACAGCTCATCCAGAAGGCTCATGCCCTTCATTGTAAGGCCCACAGGCAAGGCATCCGGAGGCAGCGCACAATGCCCATCTACCAGCCAGGGCAGTCTAAAATCAAACTCGGTTGGTTCGTTGCTGAACAGTGACGAACCAGCCCCACCAACGGGGGTGTTCCAGGATTCAAAATGATAGCCCCCAGAACATTGGGTTTTACCAGTAGTCTTTTTGAATCAGGTATAACAATCTGTATGCGACCTGTATTTCGCACCAATTCCCCTTCAGATAAATCCCCCAAAGGCGATTTCCGTCAGCTGGGCCGCCTTCTGGCATACACCCGGCCCTACCGGCTGGGCCTGCTACTTGCAGGCCTGGCGAGCCTCATCTCCACGGGCTTTTTCCTGGCCTTTCCGCAACTGGTCAGCCGGATGCTCGATGCCTCCATTTTCGAGCAAGGCAATCTGGGGCAAATTGACCGCTATACCCTGCTGCTGATAGGGGTCTTTGCCGGACAGGCGCTTTTTAGTGCGCTGCAAGGTTATCTCTTCGCCCGTGCTGGCGAGGGGGTGGTGGCCGACCTGCGGCGCAACCTGTTTAGCCACCTGCTCACCCTATCCCCGCGTTTCTTCGAAAACCACAAAACCGGCGATATCACCAGCCGCCTGACCTCGGACGTTGCCACCGTACAGGGGGTCGCCTCCAACGCCCTGGTACAGCTTTTCACCACCCCCTTAATGTTTGCCGCCACGCTGACCATCCTTTTCGTCACCAACTGGAAGCTCTCGAGCTTCATCCTGGCCGTTGTTCCGCTGGTAATCCTGGTGGCCATTGTGCTGGGGCGCATCATCCGGCGTATCAGCAAAGCTTTCCAGGACAAGATAGCCGAGGCCAACGCCCGCGCCGAGGAGTCCATCAGCGGTATCCGGGTGGTGCAGTCGTTTACGGCGGAAAAGCTCGAGGCCGAACGCTATGGCCGCTTGATCGGCGAGTCCTTCCGTACCGCCCTTCGACGGGCACTGGTGTCATCTGGGCTGAGTGGGGTGGTGTTCTTCACCATCTTTAGCGCCCTGGGCCTCATCTTCTGGTACGGAGGGCGGCTGGTCTCGCTGGGCGAAATCACCCCTGGACAGCTTGTTTCGTTCATTTTGTATGCCTTCAACGTGGCCGCCAGCGTGGGCACCCTGGCCGGCATCTGGAGCCAGGTGCAAAGCGCTCTGGGCGCCAGCAGCCGTATATTCGAGCTGCTGGATACGCCTTCTGAACTCAAGGAACCCACAAAATCTCACCCGTTGGGCGAGGTGCGCGGCGAGGTGCGCCTGGAGGACGTCCACTTCGCCTACGACGAACGCGGGGAAGTGCTGCGGGGCGTTAACCTGAGCGCCCGACCCGGCCAGGTGGTGGCCCTGGTAGGCCCCAGCGGTGCCGGTAAGAGCACGCTGATTGCCCTGATACCTCGCTTCTACGATGTAACCCAGGGACGCATTACCCTGGACGGGATAGACATCCGACAACTACGACTGCTGGATTTGCGAGGGCAGATTGCCCTGGTGCCGCAGGAAACCCTGCTCTTCTCGGGCACCATCGAGGAAAATATCCGCTACGGCAAACCCCAGGCCACCCAGGCCGAGATCATCGAGGCCGCCCAGGCCGCCAACGCCCATGAGTTCATCAGCGCTTTTCCGCAAGGCTATCAGACCGTTGTAGGCGAACGTGGGGTCAAGCTGTCGGGCGGACAGCGCCAGCGAATCGCCATCGCCCGGGCCCTGCTCAAAAACCCCAGGATTTTGATTCTGGACGAGGCCACCAGTTCGCTTGACTCGGAGTCCGAAGCGCTGGTGCAAGAAGCCCTGGATAAGCTGATGAAAGGCCGTACGACCTTTGTGATTGCCCACCGGCTTTCCACCGTGCGAACCGCCGACCTGATCGTGGTGCTCGAGAAGGGGCGGGTGGTGCAGCAGGGCACCCATGAGGCGTTACTGGCGCAGGGTGGGCTTTACCGTGACCTCTACGAGCTGCAATTCCGCGAGGAAGCGCCCGGCGGCGGATGATTTGGGGGTTTACTCGGGGCCTCCAAAGCTTTCATAACCTGGATGGTTATCTTTGGTACTCAAGTTACGCAACTAAGCAAAAAGGACGATAGAATGGGGGCCTTCTGGCAGAACAGGAGACCCCTAGATGAGTATAACCCCGTTAGCGACGTACTTGGAAGCGATGCTGGTTTCAGTCGATAACCAAAGTTGTAGCG